>JAISHV010000013.1 GCA_031262495.1 Ruminococcus sp. | reverse complement strand
AAGAAAGGTCTCTCCATCATACCGTATATGAATTTGAGCTTTTGTTTTTCGTTTAATTGCATTCCGTATTCGGAAACTTTTTTATGCGATTTTTCTTTTGCAAATCGTTTCGATTCTCTCGATACACCCATTACAGCCGGTGAAATACCAAGCTTTCTGCATCTTTTAAGAATCGGGTCTTTATTTACTGCCAAATCATTCACCCCGTTACAGATATAATTTTTAATTAAATTTAGTTTATTGCCTATAATCTTTTATAGGCTCTCTCTTGTCTTACTCAAAGAGGTCAGAAGACAGAGGTCAGAATTCGCCGCTTCGCGGCGATTTTCGTATTCACCCTGCGGATGAAATTCTGAAAATCCTGAAATACTGCTTAGTAATTGCTTCGCAACTACAGACTCTTAATCGCTTTTACGCGGTGAGTATCTTAACAATATGAAATACTTCCATCGCGAATTAACTGCGACTTGGTCGCCCGGCTATACGCGGCGGCGTTTGGGGGGGCGGCAACCGTTGTGGGGGATGGGGGTTACGTCTTTGATTAGGCGTACTTCCAAACCTACGGTTTGAAGTGCTCTTATAGCGGCTTCACGTCCTGCACCCGGACCTTTAACGTATACTTCTACGGTCTTTAAACCGTGTTCGATAGCGGCTCTTGCTGCTGTTTCTGCGGCTGATTGAGCGGCAAAGGGAGTAGATTTTCTGCTGCCTCTGAAACCGATTCCGCCGGAGCTTGCCCATGAGATGGCGTTGCCCTGAGTGTCTGTTATGGTGACGATAGTATTATTAAACGACGACTGAATATGAACTTGACCGGCTTCGATGTTTTTTCTGTCGCGGCGTCTTTTTATAACAGGTTTTTTACCGTTTTGTTTTGCTTGTGCCATTTAGATTACCGCCTCCTTTACTTCTTCTTATTAGCGATAGTTTTAGCAGGACCTTTGCGGGTTCTTGCATTTGTTTTGGTTCTCTGCCCTCTTACGGGGAGACCTTTTCTGTGTCTTATTCCTCTGTAACAGCCGACTTCAACAAGACGTTTGATATTGAGCGAAACTTCACGTTTGAGGTCACCCTCAACGGTAAATTCGCGGTCAATTACGGCTCTGATTTTCCCGACTTCGTCTTCTGTTAAATCTTTTACGCGTGTGTCAGGCGAAATGCCTGTCTCGGCTAAGATTCTCTTTGACGAAGTTACGCCGATACCGTATATATATGTGAGACCGATTTCTACACGTTTGTTTTTCGGTAAGTCAACACCGGCGATTCTTGCCATTTAATTCACCTCTTAAAGTTTAATTTAATTTTTTTAATATTTTTAATAATTGCAAATCAACACAATCAATCAGTTATCACTGCTACGCGGTGAGCATCTTAACGATATGAAATACTTCCATCGCGAAATAACTGCGCGGTTGCCGCGCCGCTTAGCCTTGACGCTGTTTATGACGGGGGTTTGAGCAAATAACGCGGATAATGCCTTTGCGCTTTATAACTTTGCAATTTTCGCATCTCGGTTTAACCGATGCAGAAACTTTCATGAAAAATACCTCTACTTTCTGTGACGACAAGGCGTTACTTGGTTCGCCATGTAATCCTGCCTTTTGTTAAGTCATAAGGCGACATTTCGACTTTCACTTTATCGCCCTCGACAATCTTGATGTAGTTTTTACGAAGTCTGCCGGAAATGTGTCCGAGGATTTCGTGACCGTTTTCGAGTTTAATTTTAAACGTCGTACTCGGCAAGCAATCAATCACTATGCCGTCAACTTCAATTACATCTTCCTTTGCCATAAATCTGCCTCCTTATTGACTTTTTTTGCGGCGAAAATTCTGCGTAAATTTTTGTCTGTCAAATTGTTTAAAGTTGTCTCATTCAGTAGAGTATCGGTCATTTTCAGATGTTTGATACTCTTTTTTTTGAGATTTTTCAGTTTATGTGTTTTTCCGTCTGCAACATACACAAAATTGTTTTCAATGCGGATAACACACATAAACTTTCCGCTGTCGCGCCCTTTTTTTGATACTGCAATACAGCCGGGGACAAGTTTATTTTCAACGTTTGCCATTTACTGCAACCCATCACTTGGCAGGGTGAGAATCAGCGGACCGTCTTCTGTAACACAAATTGTGTGTTCAAAATGCGCCGAAGCCGAGCCGGATTTTGTTACTACAGTCCAGCCGTCTTTTAAAACCCTGATACCGTCGCCTTTTAGGTTAATCATCGGTTCAATTGCGAGCGTCATTCCGCTCACCAGCCGCAAACCGCGATTAGCCTTTCCGAAGTTCGGTATTTCGGGGCTTTCATGGAGTTTACTCCCGACGCCGTGACCTACATAATCTTTAACTACGCCGAAGCCGAAACTCTCGCAGTGCTCTTGAATTGCCGCACTGATATCGCCGATTCGTCCGCCGACGATTGCTTTGCTAATACCTACCATCAGTGAAGCTTTCGTTTCGTCAAGGAGTTTCCTGTCGGCATCGCTTATCCGCCCGCAGGCGAATGTGTACGCCGTGTCGCCGTGAAATCCGTCTTTATAAGCACCCACGTCAATACTGACTATATCGCCGTCGCGAAGACGTTCGCTTTTGCTTGGGATGCCGTGGATTACTTTACTGTTAAGAGAAATACAGGCATTTCCGGGGAAACCGTTATAACCGAGGAATGAGGGTTTTGCGCCTTTAGAAGTAATATAACGCCCGATAATTTTGTCGAGTTCAGCCGTAGTTACACCCGGTTTAATTGACTTCCCGGCAAGATGTAAAGCATCAGCTGCAATCTGCCCCGCCGCTTTCATCTTTTCAACTTCCCACGCCGTCTTTACGGATACCACGTTCTCGCCTTTCCCTGTTTTTATTGTTTTACTGCTTCAAGTACAAGTTTTGAAGTATCTGCGACTTCTTCCTGACCGACTACCGTAACGAGTTTGCCTTTTGCTTTATAATAGTCAATAAGCGGAGCAGTCTTTTCTTTATAAGTTTTAAGACGCTCTATAACTGTTTCGGGTTTGTCGTCATCACGGATAACGAGTTTTCCGCCGCATTTGTCGCAAATCCCCTCTGTTTTAGGAGGATTATATTCGACATGATACGTAGCACCGCAGTCAGGGCAAGCTCTTCTGCCGGAAAGACGTTTTGTTATCTTTTCATCAGGCACTTCAATCGAAATTACCTTATCAATACTAACGCCCATAGCATCCAGCGCATCCGCCTGAGGCACTGTACGCGGGAACCCGTCAAGAATGAATCCGTTTTTGCAGTCGTCTTCTGAAATTCTGTCTTTTAATATACCGATTACTACATCATCAGGTACGAGCGCGCCGCTGTCCATAAAGGATTTAGCTTGAAGCCCGATAGGCGTTGCGTTTTTTACAGCCGCTTTTAAGATGTTACCTGTAGAAATCTGCGGCAGTCCGCATTCTCTCTCGATAACCTCCGCCTGTGTACCTTTCCCCGCTCCGGGAGCACCTAAAAGAATAAGATTCATGTTTTTTTTCGTGGGGGAAACCTTTCTGAAGAAAGGGTTTTCCCTTCCCCCAGACCCCCATCCCTTTCCCAAAGACTTTTATATCTTTGAAGTTAAAATGTCGGTTTGGTCTATCAGTTAAATTTTAAGTTTATTGTAAATCAAAAGATTTAATTTTTGACAGTCAAGTGTAACGCTGTCTATTTTGAGTGTTTGTCAACCCGCCGTATGGTATTCGCAAAGTAACCAATGATTCAGTCAGGAGGGGTGGGGGTTTGGGGGAGGGGAGGCCGGGTCACCGGTCTCCCTTCCCCCAACGCGGCGGCTATTCGAGGAAGCCTTTGTGGTGGCGCATCATCATTTGGGATTCGAGCATACGTGTTGTTTCGAGTATAACGCTGACGACGATGAGGATTGTAGTACCGCCCATCGAGATTTGCAGA
>JAISHV010000075.1 GCA_031262495.1 Ruminococcus sp. | reverse complement strand
AAATTCGGCACTATCGCTCTCAAATCCAACCTCAATTTATCTCCGAAAGAAATCTACGAAACCTACAAAACCCGCGGGCAAATCGAGCAAACTTTTGATTTTCTCAAAAACCTTCTTGATCAAGACAAGTCCTATATGCAGTCCCAAAATTCCCTCGAAGGCTGGGCTTTCATTAACCATATCTCCTTGCTTCTCTGTTACAAGCTTTACAACCTACTCCGTGATAATAATCTTCTTTCAAAATTTTCCGTCCCTGACTTCATCTCTCATCTTTCCTACATTCACAAAATCAAAATCTCGGACAATTGGTTACTGTCCGAGATCTCTAAAAAATCTGCCGCTTTTTTCTCTTTGATTAATGTTGATATTACTTAATTTGCGGGATTAGGGATTAATATCATAACTATGACCGAAAATCAAGTGTGTTAGAATGTGCGGGCGGGCGAGGGCGCCCGCCCCTACAAAAATAATAAAAATGCCGCAAAAAAACTGCGGCATTTTTTGATTCTATATTATAATACCGGATTGAACAAAATCCTAATCTTCGGCAGTTTCTTAACTTCCGTATAGAAATTGCTTTGCCAGTCATCGCCCTGTGCGGGGTTATTTTCACCTGTCGCGGGGGGCGCGAAGATTTTCAGAGTTAAGTCTGTTTCGGCGGTGAGCGGTTTTTCAAAGAACGCGGGCATAAAGTCAATCAGTTTTGCTTTCGGGGATTTATAGAACCACTTGCCGCCCAGTTCCATTATGTAGTTAGAGTCGTCGTCGTCATCAAAGATAGCTTCACAGAAATGCGGCTGTTTTTCAAAATGAAGCGGAATTGCCAAACCGTCAGCGTCTTCCGAGTTGCCCCAACGCAGGGTAACAGGGAGTTCTAATTTATCACTGACTTCAATTTTCGGCATAAAACGTTCGGAGTGAATGAGTTCTTTATATGTAGCCATAACAGGTTGAGGAATACCTACATTCGGGTTGTTCGGGTCTTCAATTTCAAGCCCCAAACGCCCTCTGTCGCGGAACTGATAGAATGTGAACGCGCTGAACCAGTCGGCGTTTTCGCTTTCTAAGATTTCAGCGTATTCGCGTACCATATCTGCCTGTTCAAAAGGTCCGGTAACATCACCGTCCGCATCATGCTCAGACATAATCATCGGTTTTGCAATGCCGCCGTTGATTTTTTTATAAAGCTCGAAACTCCGTTTGGTTTCTTCGTAAATATCTCTGACTTTCAGGCGTTTATGGGAATTCCCGCCCGGTTCTGCTATATCATAAGGCCAGCCCCAATGAAGAGCCATGTATTTATCAACCGACCAGATATCGGCTTCTATAACGGCTGCGGCGAATTCTTTTTCATACTTAATTTCGGTTGCATCAGGGCTTTCAGCACCATCAATACAGATAATCGTCTGTACGTTCGGCGCGTTTTCGCGTATAATTTTTGAAGCGCGTACGAAAAAATCCGCTACTTCCTGATATGAACCGCGTTTGTTGAATGAAAACCAGTTGCCCGTAGCTTCGTGATTGATACGTAAAAACACGCGCCCGAATGTGCTTAAGTCTTTGCCGATTGCGGCAAGGTATTCATCCGAAAGTTTAGGGTCCATTGTGATAGTGAGCGTAACATCCTGACCGTGTGCGCGAATGTCACGCATACAGGTGAACGGCTCATCGTCTGTTGTGCCGCTGATACCGCCTTTATAGGTGAAATAATCGTCATACGGATAACCCCACGCGAATTTAACGTCGGGGTTTGCGTGAACGACCGAAGCTCTCCCCGGGAATCCGTCATCATGCGGGTAATAACAGTACATCAGCGAGATTGAGCGGTGAGGTCTGCCGAGCTTTTGAAGAATTTCGTCTTGATTTACGTATTCGCCGCGTTCAGAGCCGTCTCCGAGGTCAACCGCACACTTTGCAGGTCCCATGTGGACTTTTTTGATTTCCATTTTTTTATTTCCCCATTATATTTTTTAAAAGGGCAATCCCTTTAAATTCCGATTTTATTTATGTTTTTGTAATGTAATTTCTAATTACTTTTTTTATTGACAAGGGGCAACCCCTTAAGTTCCGATTTGGTTTTACGGATATCCTCAAGCGATATGCGCAGGGATTCTTCCGATTTACCGATTACGCGCTCAATATAGCTGTCTACAACAACTTTAACCTGACGTGCACGTTCTTCGGCGTGTTTTGTGATATCCGCCGCCTGAATCTTCGCCGTTTTTGTAATTTCATCATTTGAAACAAGCACTTTAGCACGTTCCTCTGCTTGTTTAATGATACGCTCCGCTTCGCTGTTTGCACTGCGCAAAATCTCGTTGCGGTCTTGTGTAATCATCCGCGCAGACTTAAACTGAGACGGCAAATGAAGACGGATATTATTGATACAATCCGTCATGCGGTCTTTATTTACCATAACTTTCCCGACAGTAAAGGGTACTACCGCCGCTTTGTCAAGCAGTTCATCCATAGTATCTAAAATATCATCAATTTCCATTTTTGTAACCTCACTTTAATACGAAATTCGGGTCATTGCGAAGCTGTTCAAGCCGCTCTTCAATATCTTTTATAATAACTTTCGGGACAAATGCACTGATATCTCCGCCGTAAGCGGCAATATGCTTTACGACACTCGAAGACAGATACATATTCTCGGAACTTGTGGTCAAAAACACTGTTTCAGCGTTTTCGTTCAGGAGTTTATTCGCGAGAGCCATCTGAAATTCATATTCAAAGTCAGATACGGCGCGCAAACCTTTTACAATAGCACAGGCATTCACAGTACGCACATATTCCGAAATAAGCCCGTCCCATGTATCAATAACAACATTTTCAAGCCCCGCCGTAACCTTTTCCAAAAAGACAATACGTTCAGCTGCCGTGAAAGCGGGCTTCTTATTTAAGTTAACGGTAACAACCACGATAACCTTGTCAAAAAGCGTCGAGGCACGGTTAATTATATCGCGGTGACCGAATGTAACAGGGTCAAAACTCCCCGGGCATACAGCTATTCTCATTCTGCGTTTTCCTTAACATCTTTTACAGATAATTTAGTCAGATTAATTTTCCCGTATGAATAGGATTTATCAAAAAATAATTTTCCGGCGTAACTGTCAGCGGGGATAAAATTATTGCCGTGTTCGAGTATAACAATACCGCCGTCATTCATTATATCAGCCAAATTCGGCAAGATATTACCGAGTAAACTTGAATCATAAGGCGGATCTAAAAAAGCAATATCAAACCGCTCACCGCGCCCGGAACATATTTTAACAAAACTTTCGGCATCGTTGCGTTTGACGGTTGAAATGTCAAGAAAACCGCAAGCGGTGATATTCTCAAGTGTAATCTTCACGCTCTCAGGCGATTTATCAACAAATGTGCAGCTTTTTGCCCCCCGCGACAATGCCTCAATCCCGAGTTGTCCGCTCCCCGAAAACAGGTCTAAAACCGCCGCTCCGGGTATATTAAACTGAATAATAGAAAATATGGATTCTTTCACCTTATCGGTTGTAGGACGGACATCAAATCCGTCAGGTGTTTTAAGTCGTCTGCCCCGTGCAGAACCGGTAATAACTCTCATTTTTTGTTTCTTTTCTTGAAAATTTTAAAGTATCTTGATTTGTTTTTTTGAATGTCGCGTTTGAATGTCGGATGAATGTCGCATTTGAATGTCATTATGAATGTCACGGCTTCGATGTCTTGCAGGGGGCGAGGGGGCGGCTATTCGAGGTGGCAGGCGTGACGCCGCCCCCTCTCCCCTACACCCCCTGCACCCCCTACCCCTCTCCCCCTGTGGCAGCATGGTGGCGGTCTATATGGTGATTTTGAAATCTACGTTTATTGGCTAAAACTCAAAAATGGTATTCCGTAGGGGCGAATTTTATTCGCCCGCTTTATTAAAATGCTGTGATTTTAGCTAAAATCCGGGCGTTCATAATCTGTCCTCTGTCTTCTGACATCTGACTTCTGTGTTCTGACCTCTGTGTTGATTTCTGTGCTTATATATCGTTCTTAATCAAATCCTCAACCGTCTCACGCCTAACGGCGATACGCGGTTTACCGTCTTTAATAAAGACTACCGCCGGTTTTGGGATTCGGTTATAGTTGTTTGCCATTGAATAGTTATATGCACCTGTTGTCAGAACTGCTATAATATCGCCGGGTTCACATTTTGAAATAAGCATATCTTTTCCGATTAAATCGCCGCTTTCACAGCATTTCCCCGCAAGGGTAATCTTCATATCGGCGGGCTTATCAGCCTTATTTGCGGTTATCGCCGTATACACCGACCCATACAAAGCGTAACGCGGGTTGTCGGGCATACCGCCGTCGATAGAAACATATGTTCTGATACCCGGAATATCTTTCACAGCCCCGACAGTATACAAAGTAATCCCTGCTTCGCCCACGATAGAACGCCCCGGCTCAATCAGTATAAACGGCTGCTCAATACCTAAATCAGCGCATTTCTTCTTTACAACAGCCGAAACCGCTTCAAAATATTCCTCAAAAGGAACAAAATCATCTTCTTGGGTATATTTTATCCCGAAACCGCCGCCTAAATCCATTTCGGTAATCTCGTGACCTAATTTCTCTTTGATTTCGCCGATGAATGTGAGCATTACATCAGCCGCCGCTTCAAAAGGCTCTGTTCCCATAATTTGTGAGCCTATGTGGCAATGTACACCGCAGAGGTTCAGATTTTCGCATTTTAGGGCTTCTTTAACGGCATTGAAAGCCTCGCCTGTTTCAAGGGCGAATCCGAATTTGCTGTCTATCTGCCCTGTCATGACAAAATCGTGTGTATGTGCGTCAATGCCGGGCTTTATGCGAAACATAATATCCTGTTTTACGCCGAAAGTTTTACATAATTCATTGAGCCGAAAAAGCTCCGGTATATTATCGACTACAATCATCCCGACTTTTGAGTCTAAAGCGTAGCGCAATTCATAATCGGTTTTGTTGTTGCCGTGAAATTTAATCTTTTCAGGCGAAACCCCGGCTTTCACAGCGGTAAAGAGTTCCCCGGCTGAAACAACGTCAAGCCCGATCCCCTCATCTTTGACAATCCTGCACATCTCAAGGCAAGTAAACGCTTTCCCCGCGTAACACACTAAACCTTTTCCACCGTAATATTTTTCTATGCTTGCTTTGAACATCCTTATATTGTTACGGATAACGTTTTCATCCATTACATAAAGCGGAGTGCCGAATTCGGCGGCAAGTTCGACTGTATCAACACCGCCGAATGTGAGGTGTCCTTTTGAATTAACATTTAAATGCTTGTATAAAAAATCCATTCTCTTTTAATTTCCCTGACTACTTTCTGAATTTTCTGAATTTGCTGAAATTACCGGCGCATCCGCTATTTCCGCTTCCACACTCTCGGCAATTAAAACCTTTATCTCGTCAATACCCTCGCCTGTCACAGCCGAAAACTCGACTTTTATAATATCCTCATAGCAGGGGATTTCGGTTTTAAAGGCTTCTCGGCGCGCTCGTAGTTCTGATTGATTACATTTATCTTTTTTGGTGAATACTAACATAAACGGCTGTTCTGTCTCAATCAAAAATTCAATCATTTTGATGTCGTCAGCGGTAGGTTTATGTCTGATATCAACAAGCTGAATCACGAGTGCGATATTGCGATCGGACTCTAAATACGCCCGAAGTAGCTTCGTCCAGCGGTCTTTTTCGGCTTTTGAAACTTTAGCATAGCCGTAACCGGGCAAATCCGCCGCCGTGTAACCTTTATCAAAGGAGAAGATATTCACGGTAGCAGTCTTCCCGGGGGTAGCAGAGACACGCGCCAACTTCTTCCGCGAGAAGATTTTATTAATAAGCGTCGATTTTCCCACATTTGAGTGCCCCGAAAAAGCGATTTCGGGCATTTCGGAGGGACTTATCTGACTGTAGTTTCCAAAAGAGGTAATAAACTCGGCATTGCCGAAATTGAGCTTTGTCATAATTATTAAGTATAACATATTTTCACGCTCTTTGCAAGCTTTTTGACATACTTTCTTTAATATTTTTATTTGATTACAATTAAATTAAAATACTGTTTTTTAGTTGAAAAATAATACTAAATGCTGTATAATTAAAATAGGCTGAAAAAATCATAAATTCGTTTAAATAAATATGCTTGAAAAATTTTTAACACTGCTTCACGGATATTTTCGTAAACTTGATAAGCAACTGTTTTTCGCGGTGTTGCTTCTCGGGGCTTTTTCAGTATTGCTTTTATATTCGATGGATAAAAACGGCATATTAGCGGGCGGCTATAAGATGCAAGCCGTAACCTTCGGGTTGGGTGCGGCGGCGGCACTCATCATTTCCGCTTTAGACTACCGCAAATTCACCAAACTCTGGGTTTTATTCGCCCCCGCTTGTATCATATTGTGTTTGCTGACTTTTACATCTTTAGGTTACCGCCCGAATGAATATAATGACGACGTAGCATGGCTTGACCTTGGTTTTACCACAGTTCAGCCCTCTGAATTCTTGAAATTAGCGTTCATAATGACGTTCGCCTTACATCTTTCAAAGGTAAAAGAACATCTGAATTCATTCGGCAATATTATTCTTCTCTGCATTCACGCCGCCGTTCCTATGGCAATAATCTTCTTACAGGGCGACGACGGGACCTTAATTATAGTCGCATTGATTTTCTTATCAATGCTCTTTGCGGCGGGTCTGTCATGGAAATATATCATTCCTGCGATTGTTGTTTCACCGGCAGCTATATGGGCGGCATGGAACTACGTTATGGCGGACTACCAAAAAGCCCGCTTTTTAGTACTATTTACAGACTATGAGGGTAATGAAGCATTAGAAACAGTAGCCTATCAGCAGGAAAAAGGTCTCTTAGCCCTCGGTTCAGGCAAAATCACAGGCAACGGCTTATTCGCCGAACAATACGTCTATGTCCCGGAAATCCAAAATGACTTTATTTTTACTTATATCGGTGAAACTTTGGGCTTTGTCGGCTGTATAGCGACAATCGCCGTCTTAGGTTATGTCTCTATGAAACTCATAGCCGACAGCCGTATCGCCAAAGACGATTTAGGCAAATTTCTATGTATCGGTGTCTGGGCATTGATATTCTTTCATTGTGTACTTAATTTAGGTATGGTTATGTTTATAACACCCGTAATCGGCGTACCGCTCCCTTTTGTAAGCCAAGGCGGTACGGCAATGCTCTCAATGTTCGCCGGTATCGGGATAGTTATGTCTACTTATTCACATTCGGAAAAAATATATCGGGTTTTTTATGATTATGAATAAACACAGAGGTCAGATATCAGAAGACAGATGTCAGATGAATGTCCGTCTGCGATGTCAATATGAATGTCATATGATTGTCAATATGAATGTCGTGAATGTCCGTTTGCATGAACTTGTCAGGGGTAAGGGGGAAGGGGGCGGCTATAGCGGCGGTATTAACCCGCCGCCCCCTTCCCCCTCACCCCCGACACCCC
>JAISHV010000072.1 GCA_031262495.1 Ruminococcus sp. | reverse complement strand
CCTCTCCCTCTTGCCCCTGACAAGTTCATGCAGACGTGACATTCACGACATTCATATTGACAATCATCCGACATTCAAACGCGACATTCACGAATGTAAAGTTTTAGATTTTACAAGGCACTACAGATTTCATTCCGCAAATTTATATTAAAGGTAAAAAATTATGACCATCTATTTACTTGGCTTAGACTGCCCGAATTGTGCGGAGAAAATCCGCTTTTATGCTGAGCAGCGCACCGAGGTTATTACCGCTGATGTTAACCTCTTTGCGCAAAAATTACAATTGGAAATTGCCCCGTCTGCTTCTGAAAAGGATATTTTTAAAAATATAAAAGCCTACGTGAAGTCAGTCGAACCGGGCGTTGAAACCTCTCTCACACCCGAAGAAACCGAAGAATTTTCACCGCGCCCGATGATATTGCGCATAGGTATTTCGGCTCTGCTCTATGGTATAGCTTTGATGCTGCCGCGATTTGAGTTGCTCATTTTGATTATCGCGTGGCTCACAATCGGCTATGACATAATTTTTAAGGCTTTCAAAAATATTATCCGTGGCGCGGCGTTTGATGAGAATTTCCTGATGACTATCGCTACAATCGGGGCTTTCTTTGTCGGAGAATACCCCGAAGCCGTGTTCGTCATGACATTCTATCAGGTCGGGGAGCTTTTTCAGAATTTCGCCGTTGCGCGGTCGCGGAAATCTGTCAAAGCGTTGTCAGAACTGCTCCCCGATATAGTTAACGTCGTGAGAAATGACACTATATATAGTATAAAGCCCGAAGCCGTCGAAATCGGCGATATTATGCTCATTAAGCCCGGCGAAAAAATCGCTGTAGACGGCTCTGTAATAGGCGGCGCGTCAAGTATTGATACAAAGGCTTTGACAGGCGAAAGTGAACCCCGCGAAATTTCCGGCGGCGATGAGGTTTTGAGCGGCTATATCAATCTCACAGGGACTTTGAAAGTTCGCGCAACGAAAGTTTTAACAGAATCCTCGGCGGCGGTAATTCAAAAACTTGTCGAAAGTGCCGCTTCTAAAAAGGCAAAGACGGAAGCATTTATTACGCGCTTTTCCAAAATTTATACGCCTGTAGTAGTCATTTTCGCGGTTTTATTGGCGGTAATTCCCATGATTTACGCGGGGCAATACGAACGGGAATTCCTGTATCGGGCATTGTCATTTTTGGTGGTGAGCTGCCCTTGCGCACTGGTGATTTCAGTGCCGCTTGCGTATTTCGCGTCGATCGGGAAACTCTCAAAACGCGGCGTTTTGGTCAAAGGCGGTGCGGTGCTCGAGACACTCTCGAACGTCTCCGACGCGGTTTTTGACAAGACAGGGACTCTCACTACAGGTGAATTTTCGGTGACTGACATTCAAAGCCTGTCAGAATTTACGGCTGATGAAATTCTGAAATTCGCCGCATACGCCGAATCAGGCTCGAATCACCCCATTGCAAAAGCGATTGTTAAAACTTACGGAAAAGAAATTCCCGCCGATTTAAATATTACAGAAAAAGCCGGAAGCGGCGTAACTATGCTTTATGAAAACGCGGAGATTTTTGTCGGGAAATCTTCAAATGCTAAAATTTCAGTAAAACGAAACGAAGAAACAATCGGTGAAATTTCAGTATCAGACACGCTTCGCGCCACATCAGCCGAAACAATAGAGAAACTTCACAAAATGGGCATTAAAACCCATATGCTCACAGGCGACAACGAAGAAAATGCCGCAAAAACCGCTGAAATCCTCAAAGTAGACGACTATAGAAGCGGATTATTGCCGGCAGAGAAAGTAAAAAGCCTCGAAGAAATCAAAGCAGAAGCACAAGGTGCAGTAATCTTCACAGGCGACGGCATAAACGACGCGCCGGTATTAGCCTTAGCGGACTGCGGCTTCGCGATGGGGGGCTTGGGGCAAGCGGCGGCGGTAGAAGCGGCGGACGCGGTTATTGCAGACGACAACCCCGAAAAAACGGTTGCGGCGATTTTGACGGGCAAAACCACGCGCCGCCGCGTAATAGAAAACATAAGTTTCGCCCTCGGCGTAAAATTCGCGGTATTGGTATTATCGGCTCTGGGGCTGACAGGGATTGATTTAGCGGTGTTCGCGGATGTCGGGGTGAGTGTGATTTGTGTTCTCAACTCGTTGAGAACACAAATCACACAGAGGTCAGAACACAGACGTCAGAAGTCAGAATTTGAAAATCACGAAATCGCCTGATTTATAAAAAAACGAACGCATGGTTTTGTACCATGCGTTCCTTTTTAATTATGTAGTTTCTTTAGGTTTTTTACTTATCATCATTGTCAACAAAACAATCGCCGCAACACCTGCTCCGAGCAGTGAATATGCCGAAATTTGCGTTACCCATTTCGGCAGTACGCCGAGGTCGGCTAATGCTAAAAACGGCAACGCCAAATCCACAAGCAGAATTATCACCGACAGAAGCGAGAATTTGCGGCAGAACGCCGGTGTCCAGCCCCATAAAATAAGGGTGTTGGCAAGCCATGCGAAGCCGTCTGCCGTTACGTCAAGGGGCGTTCCGTTTTTCGCGGCTTCATATTTTAAGAACATCTCTATCCCGCCCGCAAGCATAAACATACAGGCAAAGAATAAAAACGTGTTGCCGCCCGGGTTGTTCCCCGCTTTAAGGTCAAACCACGCTGTCACAAGCTGAATTACAAATCCGCCTATAAGCCATGCCCCGATTAAAGGCAGGGAGTCCGTCCCCACAGCCCCCGAAAGCATAGCAAAAAACAGAAAACACGCCACAGCAAGAGCCGCAAGCCCCGCCGGTGTAGGATTAGCCGGTTTAGTCATAAAACATTTCCTCTTTTCATATGAATGAATTAATTTTTTTATCATTATAACATCTGAAAAGAGGTTGTTCAATAAATATAACTAAAAGTTAGAACTTGAATAAATATTGTTATACAAAATAACAACCGCCCGGATAAAATAAAATCCGGGCGTTCATAATCTGATATCTAACCTCTGACATCTGACGTCTGTATTGGTGTGAATTCTTCATCTTCATCAATATCCACATCAGGCAAATCTGTTTTCGCGGCTGTTGCCGCCGGTTCGTCGGGGTTGTCTTTGCCGTCGTTTTGGTCTAAGAATTTTTTCAGCAGGGTTTCGACCTTTTCAAAGCGATCGGGGTTTTCTTTAAAGAAATTTCGGGTATTTTCGCGCCCTTGAGCAATACGGTCGCCGTCGAATGAGAACCACGAGCCGCTTTTTTTCACTATATCGGCATCAATGGCAAGGTCTAAAACCTCCCCGAAACGGTCAATTCCCTGCCCGAAAATCATGTCAAATTCGCATTTTTTAAAGGGCGGCGCAACCTTATTCTTCACAACTTTACATTTGGTTCTGCGCCCTATCTGTTTGCCCGATGATTCAATAGGTTCGCCGCCGCGCACTTCAATTCTCACAGAGGCGTAAAATTTAAGAGCGCGCCCGCCCGGGGTGGTTTCGGGGTTGCCGTACATTACGCCGATTTTTTCGCGGATTTGGTTTATGAAGATGGCTACGCAATTGCTTTTTGAAATAACTGCCGTGAGTTTGCGCATTGCCTGTGACATAAGGCGCGCTAAAAGTCCGACGTGGGTATCGCCCATTTCGCCTTCGATTTCGGCGCGGGTGGTCATAGCCGCTACGGAGTCGATTACAAGGCAATCAATAGCACCCGAGCGTACCAAAGCTTCGGCAATTTCAAGCGCCTGTTCGCCGCTGTCGGGCTGTGAAACAAGGAGTTCATCTATATTTACGCCGAGTCCTTTAGCATAAGCGGGGTCAAGCGCGTGTTCAACGTCAATAAAGGCGACGTTGCCGCCGAGTTTCTGGGTTTCAGCGGCAACATGAAGCGCGACGGTAGTCTTACCGGACGATTCAGGACCGTAAATCTCTATAATTCGCCCCTTAGGCAATCCGCCGACGCCTAAAGCTCGGTCTAAAGTCAGAGAACCTGTGGGGATTGAGTCAACTTTATAGCTGGGGGCTTGCCCAAGCCGCATTACAGCACCTTTTCCGTAGGATTTTTCTATCATAGCGATGGCGTTATTTAAAGCCGCCAATTTCCCGTCTTTGTCAGAGGGCATCACAGGGGTTTCTTTTTTATTCTTTTTAGGAGCTGCCATTTTTTTATATTTCCTCTTGATTTTTAGTAAAATTTTATAGATTTATTATAGCATATTTTTTTTTATATGTCAAGATTAATGAAATAATAAAATTTTTGACTTTTTTAAAAAAAATACTTGCATTTTTGAAACTAAAGTAGTATAATGTGTAGTGAAAACTTAATCTCTCAAAGGATATAATAATTATGCTTCTATCAGAAATGAATAAATCGGAACTTGAAACTTTCAAAGCTGCTGAAACCGAAAAATTTAATGCCTTTAAATCCCAAGGCTTAAAACTCAATATGTCAAGGGGCGTTCACTCTACAGAACAGCTTGACTTGTCTATGCCTATTCTTGAAGTGCTCCACAGCTCCGCCGATATGATGAGCGAGGACGGCACAGACTGCCGCAATTACGGCAACCTCACAGGTATTTCGGAGGCTAAACGCCTGTTTGCCTCTCTTTTGGGTGTAAAAGACACGGAAATAATTATCGGCGGCAATTCAAGCCTTGCTTTAATGTATGACACGGTTTCGCGGGCTTTTTCGCACGGCGTTTACGGGTCGGTGTTGCCGTGGGGGAAACTCCCTAAAGTCAAATTCCTGTGCCCTGTCCCGGGTTATGACAGACATTTCGGGATTTGTGAGAATTTCAGCATTGAAATGATAAATATTCCCATGTCGGCGGCAGGTCCTGACATGGATTTAGTCGAAAAACTTGTCGCGGAAGATGATTCTATAAAGGGCATATGGTGCGTGCCCCTCTATTCAAACCCCGACGGAATTATCTATTCAGACGAGACTGTGAAACGTTTTGCGGCTCTTTCGCCGAAAGCTTCGGATTTCAGAATTTTCTGGGATAACGCCTACGTTGTGCATCATCTGACAGATAAAGAGAACTCTATTCCGAATATCTTTGATGAACTCCGTAAAAATAATAAAGAAGACATGATTTTTGAATTCGCCTCAACCTCAAAGATAACATTCCCGGGCGCGGGAGTGGCTGTTTTGGGGGCTTCTGAAAACAATATCAAACAAATTTCCGATATCCTCAAATACCAAATTATAAGCTATGACAAATTAAACCAACTGCGGCACGTGCGTTATTTCGGGGATTTAGACGGTATTCGCCGCCAAATGCTACTGCACCGTGCTATTTTAGAGCCGAAATTCAATCTGGTTTGTGAAACTTTGGAAAAGGAATTGAAACCGCTGGGCATTATTGATTTTATTAAACCCGAGGGCGGATATTTTGTATCGGCGTTTGTCCCTGAGGGCTGTGCAAAAGGCGTTGTAAAAATATGCAAAGAGGGCGGCGTAACCCTCACCGGCGCGGGAGCTACATACCCCTACGGGCACGACCCGAAAGACTCAAATATACGTATAGCCCCGACATTCCCGCCGCTTGACGAACTGGGGAAGGCTTTAGAATTGTTCTGTATCGCCGTAAAATTGCAGAGCGCGGAGAAATTGCTGAAAGACAATAATTTCACGATTGAGGGGACAGATTACAGGGATGATAATATAGAAGATAGATTCTAAAACAGAGGACAGAGGTCAGAGGACAGAAGACAGATAACACAAACGCCGCGTTCTCATTGAAAACGCGGCGTTCATTATCTGATACTGTGCTTATTTTGAAGCTTTTTTAGCTACGATAGCGGCAGCAGCTAAAGCTACAGGGATAACAGCTAAAGCGATAGGAGAGTTACCTGTTGTGGGGTTCGGTGTAACTACGGGAGCTGTCGGAGCGGGAACTTCGGGTTCCGGATCAGCGGGAAGTACGTCAGCAGGTTCTGTTACTGCGGGATCCGGATCGGGTGTGATTATATCATCGGGCTCATCTGCGCCTGCTGCGGATGCTGCTACTGTCATTGCGAGGGCTGCTGCTGCTGCAACGATTGCAGCTAAAATTCTTTTAGTTTTCATTATAAACTTTCCTCCGAGTTGTTTTAGTTAACGTAGTATATATTTATACTTGTAAGTATTATACCACATTTCAATTTTAATATCAAGCTAAATTTTGACTATTTTTATGACAATTTTTTCTTTAGATTTCGTCATATTGCACAATTTGTGCAAAAAGACAGGGATTATTTACGATTAAGCCTACTTTTTGTACATTTTTAACAAATTGACAAAATCTATAGTTTTAGGACTTTCTTAATTTTGGGACTTTCAAAATTATGATGAATTCGTAAGATGTTTTAAATTTAGGTCAGTCGGACCACCGACTTATTTTACTAAGTTGTAGACAAACATTATTGTCTCAGCGCGTGTAAATTTATCTGTTGCTTTAAAATCAGTTACGCCGTCAAATACCCCCTTTGCTTTTGCTATAGCTATATATCCAACGGCAGGGTCGGTGTCTTTTACGCTGTCGTAGGGCGATTTAAAAATCCCCGGGATTTGCGCCGCTTCTACCGAACCGATGGCGTATACATAAATTTTTGCCGCATCTTCGCGGGTTATAGCTTTTTTTTCTGTAATTGCATCAAGACTGTCGTCATAATTGTTGTATCCGCGCAGTACCTGCATGATGGATGAGAAGAATTCACTGCCGCTTACTGCCGCGTCTTTATTGAAATTCTTATTATCGGCGGACAAACTTAACCCATATTGGTGCAGCACCGTCACGGCATAGTCTAAACTGTCTTTCGCGGCATTATCTCTTATGTCAAGATACGGGCGTGTGCCGTCCGACATATCAACAACAGGGTCGTCTGTATATATGTCGCCGCTGTAGCTGCAAAGTTTGCCTGTGAATGCATCAGCATAGAAAGAGTTAAGTGAATATGTCAGATAAGTATGCGCTTTTCCTTCTAAATCGGTAAAACCTTCATAATATTTATCAAAATTAACCTGTTCCCAGATTTTTTTATAGGTGTCGTCTTGGTTTAAGAATTTGCCCTCAGGGAACGTTACTTTTTGGTAGTCATAATTGAATGATGAAACTTCGCCGAGTGAATTTACCGTAATATGTGCCGCATTATTTGCGACTTTGATTTTGCCGTAACCGCTGTCGTGGAAACGCTCATACATGAAGTTGCGCGATGTCTCGTAGTACTGCTTCTTGTCGCCGTAGCGGTATATCTCTTTCGTGTTGCTCTCGAGAGGTACGTATTCAGCCGCTAAATCGGGGATATAGTATTTCATAACCTCATCGGCGAGGGCGGCGGATTTAGCGACATCAAGTTCGGGGACAGGTTCTTCTTTTGCCTGTTCTTCTGTAGTTTTTTCTTGTTTTTCGTAGTAGTATTGGTTAAAACTCTCGATAACGCCTGTGTCGGCGTTCACTCTTGCACTGATTTCGGCGTATTTGCCGTCGGTGTTAATTACCCATGACATCTGCCAGAAATTATGAACCGCGAAATCTTCCTGAGTATATAAAGTAGCATTAGAGAGTTTATATTCGTCGGTAAGCTTTATATATTTATCGGCTTTGACTTTCGCCTGTGCTTCATCACGGCTTAAAAATTTGTCGTTTTCTTCAATAGCTTTGCGCTCTTGGGGCGTGAACGTTACACCGGCATCGGAATCGGAGGATTCTAACACCGCATCTTCTTCGTAAGCGACACCGTAATCATTGGTCGTGGGATATGCAACCGTCGTCTGCATTGCCTTAGCGTAGTCTTCCCAGTAAGTAGATTCCTTGCCTGTGAATGCATCGAAATTGTAGTTGTCTTCCGGGGAATAAATTAAGGCGGTTTTATAGGTTTTGTCTTTCCAGTTTTGACTTATTACATAGTACAAATCAAGGTCGATATCCGCTTCAAAGTTTTTCTTAATGGTTTCTTCGGGGAGTGAGTCTTTCGCCGCTCTGAATGTGGCATTATCCCACCAAGTCACACTGAAACTCGACAGCCGCCCGGTGTCTTTATCAAACGTGATGTGCCCTTGATTGCCCTTAACGCTAATATCATCGTTCTCGCGTGAAAAACTGAATTCAATGTCCTGAGAATCCAAAGAAGCATAGGCAGGTTCAAGTTTGATTTTTTTCGACAAGCCCGGGTTTAAGCCGTCGATAAGTCTGTTTGCAGTCGCTTCAAACTCTGTATAAGAAATATCGCCGATTGACGGGGAATTATCTACGTTTGAATAATTTTCGTTATATTGTGTAATAGTATCGCCGACGATAGTTACGGCAATGGATTTCAGCGTTTTCTCCGAATTATCAAGCGGAACAATTTCAGAATAACCGTCAGTCCCCTTTTTGGGTGTCCATGTGAAAACATAAGACGTAACATTGTTTCTTGTGCGCGTATCGTAGGTGAATTCCGAGAGTTTCGCGGGGACGGTTATCCGCTGTTTAACCTTAGTGAGAGCCGTCTGAAGGTCAACATCAGATAAATCTGACGAGCTGTTTTGGGGGTTATAGGACGGATAAGATATGTATTCATCCATAACCGCCTCGTCAACCACATCCGAAACAGGCATATCCTCCGCCGTAACCGAAGCGGAGATTTGCATAACGAGTGCTAAAGAACAAACACCGGCAAAAATGCGTTTAAATTTATTTTTCATAATATGAACCTCTATGATTCGTAGGTTTTTGTGTTTCTGTTTATAATACAATATTGTTATCGGATTTTTTTCATTCTGTGATTTTTAATTTTTAAAAAAATCCCCGCCAATTAAATAAACGGCGGGGATTTTAATCTAACCTCTAATTTCTGACATCTAACTTCTATATTGTAACCAACACTTTCTGATTCCTGACCTCTGACATCTTATTTCTGTATTCTGTATTCTGTACTCTGTACTCTGTAATAAGTGCATTATCCAAAACGTCTGTCAAGGTTTCGGCGAAAATTATTTCTAAATGTCCTTTTACTTCATCGGCGACTTCTTCTAAGTCGGGTTTGTTTTTTCGGGGGATTATTACGGTTTTTATATCGGCTTTAAAGGCGGCGGTGAGTTTCTCTCTTAAGCCCCCTATAGGCAAAACTTTCCCGCTGAGTGTTATTTCCCCGGTCATAGCCGTATCAGCGCGGACGGGTATTCCCGACAGTGCCGAAATCAGTGCCGTAACCATTGTTACGCCGGCGGAGGGTCCGTCTTTGGGCGTAGCCCCCTCAGGCGCGTGGATATGTATATCTACAGTCTTTTTAAAATCAACGTCAATGCCGTATTTTTCGGTTACACTGCGGACGTAACTCAATGCGATCTGTCCACTTTCTTTCATTACGTCGCCCAGTGAGCCTGTCAAAACAAGTTTCCCCTCGCCCGGCATGGTGATACATTCAAGCGGCATTATTACACCGCCGACAGAAGTCCACGCTAAGCCGTTTACACAGCCGATTTCATTTTGGTTTGAGCGGTCTTTATCGGTGAATTTCTTTTGCCCTAAAAAATCCGGCAGATTTTTTTCGGTGACTGTAATGCGCTTACGCTCATTCTCGACAAAGAGTTTAGCGGCTTTTCGGCAGACTTTCGCGATATTTCGCTCTAAAGAACGTACCCCGGCTTCGCGGGTATAACCCTCTATAATGAGGTTTACAGCACCATCTGTGAATTTTAACGCGGAAGATTTAATCCCGTTTTGCTCTAATTGTTTTTTAACTAAATGCCCGCTCGCGATATGGAATTTCTCCGTAGAAGTATAAGACGGCAGGTCAATAACTTCCATTCGGTCAAGCAAAGGCTTATCTATTTGTGAAATATTATTCGCCGTTGTGACAAATAAAACTTCCGATAAATCAAAAGGAATCTCTATATAGTGGTCGGTGAAATTCTCGTTCTGCTCCGAATCGAGTACCTCAAGCAGAGCCGACGACGGGTCGCCTTTTCCGTCACGCCCGAGTTTGTCTATTTCATCCAGTAAAATGAGCGGATTTGATGTTCCGGCGGATTTTAGGGCTTCGATAATGCGCCCGGGCATTGCTCCGATATAGGTTTTTCGGTGTCCGCGAATGTCGGCTTCATCTCTTACGCCGCCCAGAGAAATGCGTTTATATTCGCGCCCCAAGGCTTTTGCCAAAGATTTTGCGACAGAGGTTTTGCCGATACCCGGAGGTCCCGAAAGGCAGATGATTTGCCCCTTTACATCGGGCTTTAAAACCCTTACGGCTAATAGCTCGATAATGCGCTCTTTTACTTTTTCAAGACCGAAATGTTCGGTGTCAAGAATTTCGGCGGCTTTTTTTATATCGCTCTGTTCGTCTGTTTTTTTGCCCCACGGCAAGTCTAAAACGGTGTCTAAATAGTTTATTACGGTGTAATTTTCAGAGGGGTGACCGCCCATATTAAGGCGGGCTGCCTCTTTTTTCAGTTTTTCTTTGGATTTTTCGGATGTCGGCAGGGCGTTAATTTTTGAAATATAGTCAACATCCGTATCGGCGGGAGCTTCTCCTAATTCTTTTTTCACGGCGCGGAGCTGTTCGCGCAGGAAATTTTCCCTTTGACTTTTATCGAAAGAATTGTTAACTTTACCGATTAAATGAGATTGAAGCTCAATTATTTCGGCTTCTTTACCGACAACCGCCAGAAGCAAAGCGAGTTTAGTCACAAGGTCAGCGGCTTCAAGCATCTGTTGGGCATCGCGGGGTTTTATTAAAATCCGCGACGTAATCATATCAAAGAGTTTTGACGGATCGGCTTCGGCTTGAATATCGTCATTTATCTGTGAGCCTATCACAGCAAATTGGGAAATTACGCCGAATTTCTGTTTTACAGCGCGCATTACAGCTTCAATTTCAATAGGGTCGCACCGCTTTGAAACCGCCGGCAAAGCCTTTACTTCCGCAAGAATAAACCCCTGTTCGGACGGGATATTTACCAAAAGCCCCCGCGATTTCCCCTCAAGCGAAACCCGAAGTTCACCGTCTCCGGATTGTGAATATTGCGCAATCTTACAGATAATACCTATGTTCGACAAAAATTGTCTGCCGTCAGCCTGTGACTGCCGCCATGTAACAAAAATGAGCTTGTCGTTTTCCATAGCGAATTCGACAGCTTGTTTTAAGACGTTGTCTTTTATATTAAAAGTCAGATAAACCTTATCTGTAGGGGTGATAACAGATGCCGGTATAAGCGGCATCTGACGGATTTTGGTTTCAGCCATTATTTTTTTACCTGAAAAATTTATTCATTAAAATTTAAAGTAATTACAGTATATCATACTTTTTTGTAATAATCAAGTAACAATTATTAGAAATGCAGAATTAATAATTCTGCATTCTGCATTATTAATTATTAATTACTTGAAATATGTTTCAAGCAGCAAATCCACCGTCTCATCAGGATTATTCATATCAATGAGATAGAAATTTTCTTTAATGCGGCTGGGGTTTACATTAATGATTTCTGTCACGGGGAACAGCACAATTGTATTTTTTGAGGTTTCGTCAAAAAAATTATCTATATCATCAAAAACGAAGCGGAGCTGGATATTCCTGCCATCCGTAATGGAATCAATATATACGGAACTTGCTACATCACCTTCGCGGTGTACGTTGTTCAGGGTGTTTGTGAGGTTTTCGGGGGTATCGAAGATATATTTTGAGCGGTCGAGTTTTTTTCGGATTTTCGCTGAAATGTACCCCGAAAAAATCTTATTTATCGGGAATAACAAGGCGTATTTCACCTTTCCGCCGGCAAAGAATGTAGCACCCTGATTCAGCAAAAAGAGTTTCGCCCAGCCGATAGCCTGAATATATTTGCCCATACCGCGGTCTAAAACACAGAGCGAAAAATCAAGCTCATGTCTTACAGACGGATCAACGCCGTCAAAGGCGGGGATAAGTCCGCTGATTTTCTTTAAATTACGCGAATTCGCAGACAATTTCTTCAAAAGAAGCAAAGTCGATAGAATCAGCCGATTTTCAGCGCGGTTAACGGAATATATATCATATTCAACATAAAAGCGTTCTTTATGTGCGAAATTTTTCCGCGCATGAATGTGGTATATTGTCTTACCTTTTACAAACACTTCGTTGCCCTCATACGGGACGTAGGTTTGTTTTAGGCATGAAAACAGAATACCCTCGACTTCCTCGATAAACATTCTGACGCAAATCTCAAACAGATTTAAATTTTCACGCGCAAAATAACGTTTGTTTATCGACTTCAACGGCACATCTGACATTGAATCAAGCATATTCAGGATTTTAAATTTTGCGTCGTTTATGTTCCAGTCTTTACCGCCGCCTTGGTCGATACGCGGGATAATTTCTATCTGCGTACCGTCTTTGAGGGAAATTACTCCCACATATTCGTCGGGGAAAAGCATATGCTGTTCGGGGGCATAGTCTACTTCCTGCATAAACAGAAAGCGGCTGTTGCTTGCAAAGTCACTAAGCCTGTCATAGTCAACCTTCGGGAGCTGATGCCCTCCCGGAAGCCACGGACCCGGCTCAAAATCTATAAGACAGTCATCTTTTGTGACTATCAGGCGTTTTTCATTTTTCATAACACAGAGGACAGAGGTCAGAAGACAGAAGTCAGAGATGAAGCCTCGTTTTCATCGCTGACATTTAAATTTATCGGTGCGGCGTGTAGGGGCTACCGCCCTCGGTCGCCCGCATATCCTAAAAATACGCAATTTTAGGGAAAAAACATTAATCTTTATGTTATTGTTTGTTAGGAAAAATTAGGCAATTTTGAATGTGCGGGCGGGCGGCAGATTTTTCTGCAAGGTGCACCGCCCCTACAGGGGTGTGTACGTTCAAATGGGGTGTGTGCGATTGCGGTGGTGACGGGGCGATTGCCATCGCCCCCTACAATGGTATTTTCCCTGTAGGGGCGAATGGCAATCCGCCCGTTTACCCAAAATTTTCACCCGCGCCGCGCCTAAAAAATTTTAAAGTACGAATTTATATTCCCAAATGCCGCTGAGTTAATAGAATAAATCTCATCATTTTCCAAATACAAATCCTTTGCGCCGCCGAAGACTTGTTCGTAGTTTATTGACGAGTTCGTAATAAACTGTTCTGAGACGGGTTTTTGTTGGTCGCCCAAAACTAAGCGCATTTTCTCATAGTCGTCATAAAAATACTCTTGAAGCAAGGGTATAATCGAATTCTTAAAGATATTCGCCAAAACAGGCAGCGTTGCGCGTGTCATAAGCGGCATAAAATATGCGTGACCTATGGTATGGTCGCGGTCGAGCAGGATTTCAACGCGCTTATTTATAATAGTCATGAGTTTCGCGATATCAATCCCCTCAACGGAAACGCCGTCGAAAATATGCGGATTCGGGAGCATTTCGATAAAGCTGAAACGCCGTCTCAAAGCCGTATCAAGCATCGCGATAGAACGGTCGGCGGTATTCATAGTCCCTAAAATATAGATATTATCGGGCACACCGAAAGCTTCCTGCGAATACGCAAGCTTAACTGTCGTCGCTTCTGCCTGTCCGACACGTTTTGACGGCTCAATGAGCGTTATAAGCTCGCCGAAGATTTTTGAGATATTGCCGCGATTTATTTCATCTATAATAAATATGTATTTTTCATCGGGATTTTGTTCAGCTTCTGTGCAAAATTTCCTGAATATACCTTGGTCAACCCGATAAACCATCTCTTCTTTGCGCGTTCGTTCGCCTTTTTCATTCATTACCTGTAAAAATACAGGCTTAATGCCCTCGACGAATTCTTCATAGCCGAACGATTGGTGAAATGTAGTAAATTCAATCTGTCCGTACTGATTCTTCAAAAGGCTGTATTGCTCAAGCAGAGTGTCATAATTTTCCTGCATAACATCTCTGATAGGACGACCTGTAATAAGCGAAATCGCGTATGTAACAGTGTTATAAGTTTTACCCGTCCCCGGGGGACCGTAGAGGATTATATTTGCACCCATTTTTATTGATTTCCTTTTTTCAGTGAAATTTGATTAATTCTATTATATAAAAAAAAATCGGGTTTGTCAAGAACAAAATTTAAAATACAGATTTTGTAGGGGCGGGCGACCTCGCCCGCCCGCACAATATAAAAATGTGCTATTTTTTATGTGAATGTAGGATGAATGTCATATGAATGTCTTTGAATGTCCGTTTGAATGTCGGATGAATGTTATATGAGATGTCTCGCAGCGTTGCTGCTGTGAATGTCCGTTTGCATGAACTTGTCAGGGGCAAGAGGGAGAGGGGGCGGCTATCTGAGGCGGTATTACCCCGCCGCCCCCTCTCCCTCTCACCCCCTGCAAGACATCGAAGACGGACATTCATAATGACATTCAAACGCGACATTCATATGACATTCATTCTGACATTCACAAATGTAAAGTTTTAGATTTTACAAGGTACTACAATGTTGTGTTAAATTCAAATCCTTACTTTCCGTTTAGTAGGCTCTTCCGCTATCCGCCACAGCGACATCATCACGAACGATACCGCGCATAAAATTATCGGGATAACTATTAACAGGAAAATTTCACTTCTTTGTACAGCTACGCTTTGTCTTGGGAGTGAGGCGTTATAGCCGCCTATAGCTAATGCCCAGCCGAGGGCTGCCGAGCCGAAACCTGTGCCTACTTTATTGCCGAATGACGTACAAGTCGTCGCTAAACCCTCTACCCTTGCGCCTAATTTCGGCTCAAGGTAGTCCACTATATCCGATGCAAGCGTCCAGCCGCCCGCCGCATACATAGACATTCCGATTGCCGAAACAAGTGTTCCTAAAAGTGTAATAATCAAACTGTACGGATTAAAAAGTGCAATCAAACGCCCTAAAATTGCCACAGCACAGCCCAGTGCCATCACGCGCTTTTTGCCGATTTTCAGATATAATTTCGGAGCTAAGGCAATGCCTATCACTGTCGGTACAACATATACCAAAGCAAGCAGCGAATAGAAATTCGAGTTGCCCAACACGTCCCGCGCATAAAACACAGGCGCGCCGAGGATTATCGCCGAAATCATTGATGTTGAAACCGCGAAAATGAGTGCGATATAAAAATATCGTGTGGAGAGCAGAGCTTTTACGCTTGTTTTAATTTTTATCGGCTCACGGTTTTCGCCTTTGTTTTTTTCGCGTGTGAATAGCGCACAAGCAACCGCGAAAACAAGGGCGAAACCGGCGAAAACATACGCTATAACGCGCCATGCCGACTGTGAAGACGAACCGCCCATGCTGTTTAAAAAGGGTACCGTTACGGTTGAAATTAAAAGCCCCGCGACAAATCCGCAGATATTTGAAGCCGAAGCAACACGGTTGCGCTCGTGTTCGTCGCCCGTAATCATCGGGAGCATTGTCCAATAACCGAGCGAGAACATTGTATAAAAGACAGTAGCCATCAAGAAATATGTTATACAAATATAGATATATTTCCCTGTGACAGAGAGTGAAGCGGGTACATTAAACACCAAAACCGTTGTGACGATAAGCGGGATAATGCTTGCTAAAAGCCACGGGCGGGCTTTCCCGAATCGCGTTGAGGTTTTTTCGATTAAAATACCCTGTAAAATGTCCGTGATACCGTCTGCTAAGCGCATAATGAGCATCATAGTACCGATAAACGCCGCCGACATCAGGACACTGTCGGTGTAATACTGTGTTAAAAATGAGCCGGTGAAAGTCCATATAAAGCTTGCGCCGGCGTTTCCGAGACCGTAGACCCAGCGGGTTCTTTTTTTCATTGACATTCGAGTTACCTTTTTAATTTAAATTTTTACGCCTTTTTCTGTTTTGGTTTAAAAATAAGAGCAATAAGAAGTCCGCTCATTAAAGCACAGGTAATTCCGGCAGAAGCGGCAGTAAGTCCCCCTCTGAAAATCCCGAGGAAACCGTCTTCATCAACAGCTTCGCGAACGCCTTTAGCAAGATTTGCGCCGAACCCTGTCAGCGGCACTGTAGCACCCGCACCGGCAAGTTCAATAAGCGGCGTATAAATACCGAGCGCACCGAGGATTACCCCCGCGACAACAAAAGTAACTAAAATCCGTGCCGGAGTGAGTTTCGTAAAATCAATGAGCAGCTGCCCGATAGCACACAACAGACCGCCAAACAGAAAACATAATAAGAAATCCATATATTTCTCCGAAAATATAATTATTATCTATACAAAGATTGAACACAGAAATCAGAAGTCAGAAAACAGAGGTCAGAAATCAGAGGACAGAGGTCAGATTTTGTAGGGGCGGGCGCCCTCGCCCGCCCGCATACATTAAAATGCGGTTTTAGCTGACAAACGACGAACAATGAAAATAACAAATATATCCTTAAATCAAGCGTTTAGAATGTGCGGGCGACCGAGGGCGGTCGCCCCTACAACCGTTCCCCGGTGTCAGATGACATCGCGGCGTTCATCATCTGACCTCTTACCTCTGACTTCTGACATCTGTTAGCCAAACCGCGTGACTAATCCCCGGAATAGTCCCCCCCTGCTGAGAGATTGTCGTGGACATCAGAGCACCTGTCGCGCAAAAGAGTATGTTTTTCATTTCACCCGATTGAAGTTTCGGCAAAAAGTATGCACAGAGTACGGACGCGGCACAGCCGCAACCTGAACCCCCCGCGTGCACATCCTGTTTGTTGCGGTCAAAAATCATCATGCCGCAGTCTTTGTGCTGATTTTTTATGTCTATATTTTCAGCCTCAAGTAATTCAAACAAGAGTTTCTGCCCGACTGTGCCTAAATCGCCTGTAACTATTGCATCAAAATCAGAGGGTTTCATCCCGGTGTCATCAAGGAACGTTTTTATTGTGTCAGCCGCCGCCGGGGCCATTGCCGCACCCATATTTGAAGCATCTTTTACATCAAAGTCAACGATTTTGCCTGTCGTAAACCCCTTTACGCCTATGTCAGATTTATCTTCCGTGAGAATTACCGCGCCCGAAGCTGTGCACGTCCACTGTGCGGTCGGGGTTCTTACACCGCCGTAATGCATCGGGAAACGGAATTGCCGCTCTGCCGCCGCGAAATGCGATGACGTTGCGGCGATAATATTTGAGCCGAAACCGCCGTCAATAAGCATTGACCCGAGCATCAGCCCCTCTGACATGGTACAGCAAGCTCCGTAAATCCCGATAAAGGGAATATTGAATTCTTTTATGCCGAATGTCGAGCCCACGCATTGGTTGAGTAAATCCCCCGCTAAAATTGTGTCAATATCGTGCGGCTCAAGCGAAGCCTTCCTTAGTACATTTTTCACGGCGGCGCGGATAAAAGCCGACTCGCCTTGTTCCCACGTTTCCTGACCGAAATAGGGGTCTTCTGAAATTTCATCAAAGAGCGCGCCGAGAGGACCTTCCGATTCTTCTTTTCCGGCTATAGAGGCATAGGATTTTATATAGATTAAGTCATCGAATACGGCGGTTTGCCGCGAGATTTTTTTCGCCATAAAGTTTTATACCTTAAAAAAATAATATAATCTGCCGCAGGGGAAATGAATACTTATTTATTAGAGGAGAATAGGAGGGAAGGATTTCTTAAAATATACAAATTTGTAATTCGATTAAGCTTAGATTACGGCAGATTATATTGAGTTTATTTTACCAAATTTGATTGATTTTATTCGAGTTTGAAGAAAGTTTCGGTTTTCTTGATTATTTATTAATATTTAGTCAAAAAACTATGTAATTTAAGTAAACTTTAAATAAACACTTGAATTTTTACAGAATATATATTATAATGTATACAGTGTGCAATGCAAGGATATCCCCATACATATATCGTATTATTTTTGAAAATACATTTTTATTATTTATTTAACATTTCGTTCACATTCATTGAAAGAGGTTCTCCTTGAAACTGTTATTCATAGGTGACACAGTCGGGCGTAACGGCTGTGACTACTTGTTTTATAATTTGCGGAAAATTAAGGAAAAGCACGGCGCAGATATAACGGTAATAAACGGCGAGAATGCTCACGAACACAATGGTATTGACGAAAAAACGGCAGAAACAATTTTTAATGCGGGTGCTGATATAATCACAACGGGCAATCATTGTTTCCGTCAAAAGGGATTTAATAATCTGTTTGAGCATACCGCAAATCTCTTGCGCCCCGCGAATTTCCCCGACGGGAACCCGGGCAGAGGGGTTTGTACAATTAATGTGAATGGCTTTAAAATCGCGGTAATAAATATGCTCGGTACGGTTTTTATGAGTCCTCTCGATAATCCGTTTACGACAGCCGAACGTATTATTAAGACGCTTGACACAAAAAATATCTTTATTGATTTTCACGCAGAAGCCACAGCCGAAAAAAAGACATTCGCCTTTACACAAGACGGGCTTGTCACTGCCGTAATAGGCACACATACCCATGTTCAAACCGCAGATGAACAGATTCTGCCGAATGGTACGGCATATATAACAGATGCGGGAATGTGCGGCACGGAAAACTCTGTCCTCGGTATGGATATAAAAACGTCTGTTCAAAAAATAAGGTATCATACTCCCGTTTCGTACGCAGAAGCTCAGGGAACGTCATTCTGTAACGGTGTAATTATAGATTTTAATCCCGAAACCGGGAAGGCGAAGTCAATTAAGCGGATAGTTGAGCATTAAATCTAACCTCTTATGTCTTACATCTAACCTCTATTCATGGAGAACAAATTATGAGAATTTTAAAAGTATCGGCTTCGTCTGTGCCCAACTCTGTAGCAGGGGCAATCAGCAATGTCGTAAAAGAAGAATCCGAAGCGGAAGTTCAGGCTGTCGGCGCGGGTGCTATAAACCAAGCCGTTAAGGCTATCGCTATCGCCAGAGGGTATCTTACGCCGTCGGGTATTGATATCTGCTGCCAGCCGGCTTTTACTACCCTTGAAATAGACGGTCAGGAACGCACCGGTATTCGTTTTATTTGCAGACTGTACAAGTAAGAAGTCAGAAATCAGAGGTCAGATGTCAGATGAGATGTCCCGCAGCGTTTGAATGTCGGATGAATGTCGCGTTTGCTTGTCGGATGAATGTCGCGTTTGCTTGTCGGATGAATGTCGCGTTTGCTTGTCGGATGATTGTCGGATGATTGTCTTTAGTTTTTTTGTCGTATAAAAATAAAAAAGCCCTCGCACACTTTAGTGCAGAGGGCTTTTGTTTTTTCTTTTTTTATTCTTTTACGAAAACTTTTACTATTTCTGCAATGAATTCTGTGTGAACGGGGTCTTTTTCGTATGTACCTTTTACGGAATCGTCCATGGCGTTTATGTCCATTTCTTTGGTGTAAAGTTTTTTGCATAAAAACGTCATATCGGCTTGACCGAATGTAACACTGTCGCCGCATTTTTCGGGTGTAAGTCCTGTTTCTTTGATTTTATCAGTATCGCGCCCGCTGTGAGTGCCGCAGAATGTTAAAATCTTCTTACAGTCAGCAGGGAAAAACGATGCCGTGAAGTATTCATTTTTCTCTAAGAATTCATAAGTATACCTATTCGGGCGAATTACGGCGTTTATGACGTTGCGGTTCCACATTACGCCGACAAACCCCCAGCTTGCAGTCATTGTATTAAAATGTTCGATATCACCGGCGGTAATGAGCATAGCGTCCGTTCCGATTTTTACAAACGGATTTATAAGTAAATCTTTGATGTTGATTTCTTTCATATGTAGTCCCCTTTTTTATTTTTATTTTTAAAGTTTATGATTTCTTATTTGGAATTATTCGGTTTGTTTTTTGTAGGGGCGGGCGCCCTCGCCCGCCCGCACACCTAAAATGCTCGGTTTTTTGGATAAAAACAAAATTTTTATAGGTTATGGCTTGTCAAGAAAAATTGCGGCGTTTAAGAATGTGCGGACGGGCGGCAGATTTTTCTGCAAGGTGCACCGCCTTTACAAAAAATCGGTATTGTGTACGGGCGGGCGGGGGCGCCCGCCCCTACAGGACATTCATCTCTATTCTGTCATCTGTCCTCTCGCCTCTGTTTTTTGATAAGATAACGGTGAAACCCCTACTAATTTTTTGAATTTGTTATGGAAGTAGTTTATGTTTTGGAAACCTACCGATTTAGCTACTTCATAGACTTTCAGTTCGCCTGATTCAAGGAGGCGTTTGGCTTCGCTTATACGAATCCGGTCTAAGTAGTTGTTAAAGTTGTCGCCTGTATGGCGGCTGAAGACTTTGCCTAAATAAGCTGAATTATATCCGAAAAGTGTTGCTAAACCTTCGAGCCGCAGTTCGGCTGTATAGTTATCCTCGATATAGCGGATAACTTTTTCAATATTGCTTTTTGTAGTATTTCCGAAGACACTGTCGGATATGCGGCATAAAATATTGTCCATTTCGGTGATGATATCTTTAAGGCAAGACAAATTTCCGATATTGTCGATGACACTGTCGTCGGGAATACCTTCCTTTTTTTCTGATGTGGTTGTGATTTTTTTTATGATTTCTTTCATTCCGCCTATACATATAAGCTTGACGTTTTCGGGGCTGTAATGCCCTGTTAATAAATTTGAATGAAGCTGTTCAATGGTTTCGGAGATTTTTTCGGTGTTGTTTATTTCTATAAACGCGGCAATCTTGTTTATTGTTGCTGTTGTATCACACACCGGCTCAGGCGTATTAGCCGGATCCGGCAGGGCGGTTCGCGCCGATGTGACTACACCCCTGCCGTCAAGCAGAAATTGCAGTGAAAAAAGCTTTTGCGCCTCTGTAAAAGAGTCTTTTACTTCAAACAGGCTGTGAACAGTCTTTCCTAAAACAGTGTAACATCCTTCCGTTTCGTCGTTTTCGAGTGCGATTTCTTCGAGGTTAGAAACGGCTTGTGATTCGGATAAATCACACAAAAGTACAGCAACATTCCCTGCTAAATCCATCTTAAGCGGGTGAACGCCTGTCTTCGCGCCGAGAATTTCCGCAATCCTTTCGCTGTTTTCGCTGCTGCCTGCCTGAATCAGTGCAGCAGAATAAGAATTGGCTTGAAGTTCTGAAAATTTCGCCGCTTCGCTGAGGTCTGCTTTGCCCTCTAAAATTTGTTTGATGAAATTTTCTGCAATGACGGCACTGTTTTTTTGAATAAGCTTCTGATGTTCGCGTTCTTCGGCGATTTCTGCGGCAAGCTCTTTGAGGGTCTCAAGAACTTCATCTTCATCAACAGGTTTTAAGATGAATTTTTTCACACCGACAGTTATAGCGTCTCTGGCATAAGAAAAGTCGGAATATCCCGAAAGTATAATTGATTTCCCCGTATAGCCGCGTATTTTTGCGCGGGTGAGCATCTCAATCCCTGTTATTCCCGGCATACGTATATCCGCTATAACTATATCGGGAGAGAGTCCCATTATCATTTCAAGCCCCTCATCGCCGTCGGAGGCTTCACCGATAACTTCACATCCCGCTTCTTCCCACGGAATAAGCATTATAAGCCCCGAACGCACATTTTGTTCGTCATCGACGATTAAAACTCTCAGCATATTTTTTACTCCATTCAAATATAAGGGCAATATGAGTTCTTCGATTATTTAACTTTGTAAAACTTTATTAAATCAGTGTGTTGTTTGAATGTAAGGATGAATGACTGTGAATGTCCGTTTGAATGTCGGATGTATGTCGGATGAATGTCAATATGAATGTCGTGAATGTCCGTTTGCATGAACTTGTCAGGGGTAAGGGGGAAGGGGGCGGCTATAGCGGCGGTATTAACCCGCCGCCCCCTTCCCCCTCACCCCCGACACCCC
>JAISHV010000051.1 GCA_031262495.1 Ruminococcus sp. | reverse complement strand
GCGGCTATTTATCGTGGCAGGCGTGACGCCGCCCCCTCTCCCTCTCACCCCCGACACCCCCCTCTCCCTCTCCCCCGGCGGGGTTGCTAAGCTGCGCGATTTAGTCTTACTCACCCGTTCAGTATATTCACTTCAAGCAATATGCAAGAAAAAAATATCCAATGAGTTCCTAAGTGTAAAGTTTTAGTTGGTACTGGGTAGTAGGGGCGGGCGCCCCGCCCGCCCGCACATCATTTCTCATTTTTATTGCATTTTAGTATTATATTCTAAAAAATTTCCGCCTTAATCGAAAAGAGTTGACAATATAAAAATTTTATGCTATAATAATATAAATTCTGCAAAGTATAAAGGAATTCATCATGGAAACTAACCGCCGTATATGTTCACTTTTAAAAGAGAATGCAAAACTCACGCCCACTGATATTGCGCGTTTGCTCGGGATAACCGAAGCTGATGCCGAAGCTGCTGTACGCCGATTGGAACAAAAAGGCATTATTCGCGGCTACAGTGCTGTAATAAATGAAGAACGCCTCGGTTCTGACTATGTTTCGGCGTTTATTGAAGTAAAAGTTACGCCTAAAGCCGACGACGGATTTGACGAAGTCGCCCGTACTATTATGATGTATGACGAGGTGGAGTCGTTAGCGTTGATGTCGGGTGCGTTTGACCTCGCCGTAACTGTAAGCGGGACGGACTACAAAGATATTGCTCTCTTCGTAGCAAAACGCCTATCAACCATAAACGGTGTAATCTCAACCTCAACTCATTTTTTCCTGAAACCATATAAAGAGAAAAATTTCTTCTTAGAAGAGGAACAAAAAGACGAAAGAGGGTTCTTTGCGCCATGAGTTAAACCGCTGTAGGGGCGGGCGCCCTCGCCCGCCCGCACTATCTAATACACCATGCTATAGACTTATAAACGACAAATTATAAGAATCCTGTTTTTATACTAAAATGGAGCGTTTTAGAATGTGCGGGCGGGCGAGGGCGCCCGCCCCTACACAACAGACAAAAAATTCTTTTCAAAAATTTAAAATTACAACCATGAAATTTGGTGAAAAAAATAAATTACGAATCTTTAATTTCAAAAAAGGCATTGTCGCTTAAGCCGTCGGGAATACGGAAATTCTTTGACCTTGCCACGAATATGAAGGGTGTCATCTCGTTAGGCGTTGGTGAACCTGACTTTGCTACGCCGTGGTTTATACGCCAAAAGGCTATTTCCGCTTTAGAACACGGAAAAACCGTTTATACGGCTAATGCCGGACTTGCACAGCTGCGGTTTGCCATTTCCGATTACCTCAAAGAAAAAATCGGGGTGACTTATGACGCCGCAAAAGAAATTATCGTTACTGTCGGGGGTTCGGAGGCTATTGACCTCGGTATCCGCGCACTCATAAATCCCGGTGATGAAGCTGTTATAATAGAGCCTTGTTTTGTCTGTTACGCGCCGCTTGTGGAACTTGCGGGCGGTGTGCCTGTTACGATAAAAACCATGCCGGAAGATGATTTTAAACTCCGCCCCGACGCGCTTCTGTCCGCTTTAACAGACAAAACAAAACTGCTTATTTTGCCATTTCCGAATAATCCTACCGGTGCGGTAATGACTTATGAGGATTTAAAGCCGATTGCCGAAATTCTGCGTGAGCGCGATATAATTGTTATTTCTGATGAAATTTACGCGGAACTCACTTACGGCATAAAACACGTCTCAATCGCTTCTTTTGCGGGAATGAAAGAACGTACGCTTGTTGTGAACGGTTTTTCAAAGGCATATGCAATGACAGGCTGGCGTTTGGGGTATCTCTGCGGACCGGCGGAACTTATTGCGCAAATGCTCAAGATTCACCAATACGGCATAATGTGCAGCCCGACTGTTTCCCAGTATGCGGCTATAGATGCACTCAATTTCGGCGCGAAAGATGTCCGTAAAATGGTTGATGAATATGATGCAAGGCGGCGTTGGCTGACTAATGCTTTGAATGAATTAGGCTTAAAATGTTTTGAGCCGCGGGGTGCATTCTATGTATTTCCGTCGATTCAGTCAACAGGTTTGTCGAGTGAAGAATTCGCCGAGAAACTTTTATTTGAACATAAAGTCGCGGTAGTCCCGGGCAACGCCTTCGGCGCGTCGGGTGAGGGTTATATAAGGATTTCCTATGCATATTCACTGGGGCATTTGATGTCGGCAATCGGGGAAATTAGAGAGTTTTTAAAGAAATTGTAGTTTTTTATATTTCAGAAACAGTTGCTCTGTAATCTGTATTCTGTTATCTGTATTCTGTTATGTTGTTCTGTGTTCAGCGCAAAGCTTACGCTAAAATCAATCTTCAACTGAATATCACAGGCAAACGTGAGGACGGTTACCACACGCTTTCTACAGTTATGCACAAAACAGGTTTATATGATACGGTAACAGTCAGGCGGATTGAGTCGGGCTGGGGTGTAAAATGCCGCAGTCCGGAAGTCCCGAATGATGAGAGTAATATTGTGTTCCCGGCGGGTGTAATGTTTTTTGCCATGCTTGCCGTGAAGCAGGGGCGGCTTTCGATGAATGACCTCACCGCCGGTTTTTTACAGAGTGATGCCTTTGATTTTACTAAGATAGCACCGCCGTATGAAATCATAATTGATAAAAAAATCCCCGTCCAAGCGGGTTTAGGGGGCGGTTCATCAGATGCGGCGGCGACGCTGCTTGCACTGAATGAACTGATTGCTGAAGACGGCGCGCCGCCGTTTGATGAGCGGGATTTACTTTTTATCGCGAAAGCAATAGGCGCAGATGTGCCGTTTTGCCTTCACGCAAACATGAAAGACGGCGGTTTCTCGGCGCGGTGTGAGGGTATCGGTGAAATTATCGAGCCGATTTCGGTGTCTTTGCCGGATTTTCTGGTTTTGGCAAAGGGCAAAGAGGGCGTTTCGACTGCCGCCGCCTATAAACGCTTTGACGAAAATCCCCCCGCTCAGCGAAACGAGCCGTTTTATAACGTTTTTGAAACTTTAACCGACAATGAAGAAACAAAACTCCTCCGCGAGACGTTTAAGAGTTTCGGCGCAGAAGAAATCTCCCTCACAGGCTCCGGCAGCTGTATGTACGGGTTTTTTGAGAATAAAAAAGCCGCAGAGGCGTGTAGACAATTTTTAAATAAACGTAATTTTTGGGCGGTAATTGCTTAACAACACAGAGGTCAGATATCAGAGGACAGATATCAGATAAAAACCTGTCGATTGTTCCACGTGGAACAACACAGAAATCAGATGTCAGATATCAAAACAAACCGCCCGGATTTCCAATAATCCGGGCGGCATTGTGTGATAACGTGTTTAACTGCCTAACGTTATAGTTATTTCCTCATTCCCGCCGTCCCGCGCAAGTGTCAACGTCATTTCTTCGCCTACTTTGTGGGTGTTTTTTATTTTGTTGAGGGTTTCCATATTGGTTACTTCTTCGCCGTCTGCTCCGACTATGATGTCGCCTGATTTAATGCCCGCCTTATCTGCTGCGGAGTCTTTATCTACTGCCGAAACCAAAACGCCTGTTTCTACCGGCAAACCGTAATACCGCGCACTCATTGCACTGAGGTCAGAGCCGACTATACCGATTTTGGGCACGCCGTTTACGTCAACATATGTGCCGGTAGTCATGAGTTCATTTATTATCGGCAACGCTGTTGTAATGGGTATCGCGAAACCTACGCCCTCGATTTGGCTTGCTACAAGTTTTGATGAGGTAATCCCTATAACATACCCGTTTGAATCCATAAGCGGACCGCCGCTGTTGCCCGGGTTTATCGCCGCTGTAGTTTGAATAAGGGGAATATTCTGCGCTATGCCGTTGCTCATTTCTATGCCGATTTCGCGGTCAAGCCCCGAAATTATACCGTCTGATGCCGACAAACCGACACCTACGGGATAACCGAGTGTGAACGCCGATGCGCCTATTTTGAGCTTATCGGAATTGCCGATTTTCGCCGCCGTCAAGCCTTTTGCATCAATTTTAAGTACCGCTAAGTCGGTTGTCGTATCATACCCTACAACTTTAGCCTTATATTCGGTATTATCCTCGTCAGACATTGTTACGGTAACATCTTCGGACGTAACAAGTTCTGTAGAAGTCTGCGACCCGAAACCATACCCGAAAAGGAATGACCCTATGTCATTGCCGCCCGCCCACATAACCTGTTCTTGCTGGATAACATGGGCATTTGTGACAATATATCCGTCCTCCGTCATAACAATCCCTGTGCCCGACTGGGGCGAACCCGATTCAAACGCCGCCGTAATAAATGTTACCGTCGGCGTAACAGCCTCAAACATCGCCGTCAGGTCTGTTTCGTTTGTTCCGGTTGTCGTCAGCATTTGGGTAATATTGCCCTCTGTAAGGACCGGCGGCATATCTTCCGTCACGGTTGCGACAATTTCAGACGGTGTTTCTTTAAAGAATTCATAGTAAGCATATGAACCGCCGACACCTGCCGCACCGCCGACTATCGCCATTGCCAAAATCCCGGCTAAGAGTTTCATACCGCCGCGTTTTTTCGGGGATTTCTGAGGCTTGCTCGGTGTTTCGATTACCGAAACACCCGGTTCTGTCACATTTTCCGCATATTCCGTAAATTCTGCCGGAATAATTTCTATATTTTCGTTAAATTCGTTATTCATAAATAATCTCTCCTTTTTGATTTGTGATTTTTTATTGTAACTACAGTATAATTCTTCTTTGTGAAAATTGTATGAAAAATTTTAAAGAAGACAAAGAAAAGATATTGAAAAGAATTTAAAAACGCCGTGATTTTTAAATGACGGCGTTTCCGTAGGGGCGGTCTTTGACCGCCCGAATACAAACAGGTTTGCGTGTGAACGGGCGAAGCAAGTTTCGCCCCTACAGATTTTTACATTGTTTCGCTGATTATATCCGTCAAAATCTTCTTAACAAGCGTTGGATTATCCGTCTCCGCATTTACACAGAGCAGATTCTCGCCCCATTTTATATAGTAAGCATCCTCGGGTATACCTTCAATTTCAAATTCAGACAAAGGCATACACCAGCCCGCTTCAATCAGTCCGTCTATATCAGCTTCCTCAGCGAAAAAGAAATCCAAACTGTGGTTTGTTATTTCCTCGGGTGTCTCAAGAAACGTCAGAAGGCGCGGCATATATGGGTCTTCTGTATCAAGTTTTGAGCTCATTCCGACTGTCACGTCGCCGTCCATTACCTCAGGGTGAGCTAAAATATAATCATCAATTAAGAAATATTCAGCTTCGGTTGTATAATAAAAACTTACTTGTTCGCCCTCGGCGTTTTCATCTTTTTTAAAACGCTCCGCATCCCCGGACTTACATTCTTCATAGATTTCATCAAGTGTCTGAATATCAGAGCCGTCGTTGCCCCACGGGTATGAACCGACTTGCGTGGAATTTAAATCGTAGGTTACATAAATTTCCCAAGGCATTGCATATTCATTAATCACCGCGACAATATAAAGCGGCGTGTCTTCACCCTGATAATACCGCAAACCCTCGCCGAACGCTTCTCCGATAGTCTCGGGCGTGAGCATCCCTTCATAAAAATTTGTATTTTCGTCCGTTTTAGTACCGATTTCAAAACGGTATGTCCCGGCTATCCCCTCGGGCAAAACCCCCGAAATCTGAAATTTTGTAGCGACTGTCATCAAATTTCCGACAGTCTCCTGCGCTTTCCTGTTGATTTCGGTTAATTCGTCTGTGGATTCTTCCGTTTTTTCCGTTTCTTGCGTTTCTTCGGGCGGGGTAATATCAAGAACATCAACCTCCGCTCCGCCTGTAATTATAGCCATCGCCTGTAGTTGGGTTACGGGTTCTGTTTGGGTTGTAGTTGCAGTCGTAGTTGTTGTCGTTGTTTCCTCTGTTTTATTCTCATTACACGACACAAGGAATAGTAAACTGAGTGCTATACAAAATGCTGTAATTCTCTTTTTCATAAAAATCTCCGTTCAAATTTATTGACTGATATTATACTATAATCATTATAATATAAATTTTAATAAATGTCAAGTGTTGATATTGAATTTTTTACTCTACATTATCGAATGTTTACAATTTAAACCTTGATTTTTATAATAAAATATGTTATAATGTAGAAGCAAAAAATTTGTTTAAATTTATATGGAATAAATTACATGAAATCTTTTACAGAAGTCTGGGAAGAAGCTTTAAGTTACATTCAATTTCACAATATCGAACATGGTGAAATGCCTAAAACGGCATATAATGTATGGATTTTGCCTATAGAGCCTATTGAGCTTGATTTAAACCGTGCAGTTTTAGGCGTTGATTCGGAGTTTCAGGCTAATATTACACGCCGCAATTATACAGGCGTTTTAACTGCGGCGATAAGCAACGTAATAGGTTTTCCGGTTGAGGTTGAAATTATATCAACCGCGCTGCCTGTTGTGTCGGCGAACGATTTAACAAACGATGATGCTTTGCCTGAAGAAAAAAAAGTCGAGCTTAATAAGACTTTTAAAAAAGCCGAGTATGAATATACATTCGACACTTTTATTGTCGGAAAATCAAATCAGTTTGCGTACGCCGCTTCTGTAGCTGTCGCGAATGAACCCGGGGCTGTATATAACCCGCTGTTTATTCACGGTCCGTCGGGGCTTGGAAAAACGCATTTACTTTCTGCTATAGCACATCAGCTTGAAAAAACCGATTCTTCACTTAAAGTTATCTACATAACAGGCGAGGCGTTCACAAATGAACTGATTGATGCTATCCAGCACGGACGCGACACGTCGGATTTTCACCGAAAATACCGCAGTACAGATGTTCTTTTAGTGGATGACGTTCAGTTTATCGCCGGGAAAGAATCCACTCAAGAGGAATTTTTCCATACTTTTAATGAACTTTATAAACAAAAAAAACAGATTGTTTTAACATCTGACCGTCCCCCGAAAGAAATCAAAACTCTCGAAGACCGTATCAGAACCCGTTTTGAATCGGGCATTTTAGCGGATATCTCTCTGCCTGACTATGAAACCCGTGTTGCTATCATTCGCCGCAAAGCAGAGCTTTTAAATTTAAATATACCCGACGGAATAACAGAACTTATAGCTATGTCACTCAAAGGCTCAATAAGACAGCTTGAGGGCTGTATAAAAAAACTCAAAGCTATAGAACACTTAGTAGGCACTCCGCCGCAGTTTAATCAGGCGCAAAATGCCATCAAAGAGGTTTTGACAGATGAAGCACCGCCGACACCTGTTACACTCGCGAAGATTCTTTCTGAAATTTCGCGTATTTACGGCATTTCACAAGAGGAAATATTAAGCAACAAGAGGGCTGCAAACATAAGTATAGCCCGCAAGGTTGCCTGTTACATAATTAAAGAAGTTACTCCTTTGTCATTTAAGGCAATTGGCGTTGAAATCGGAAACCGCGACCACTCAACCGTAATGTACTACTACGAAGACATAAAACAAAAAATAGGTGAAGATTCCCATATCCAAGAGGTTGTAAAAGACATTATGAGAAACATAGAGTCATAAAATAGAGGTTAGATGTTAGAAGTAAGATGTAAGATAAAGTTTTTCTACATAATAGCTAAAATCAAAAAATCCATAATCTAACATCTAACCTCTAATTTCTAACTTCTATGTTGTTGAAAACTCGGTGGAAAACATTGAAAACTTATTGAGTTTTCCACATTTTCAGCAGTAAGTTTTAAAACTCAGTCGGTGGAATAGGGTTAATTTTCAACATACATTTTTTGGGGTTTGTTTTGCACATTTTTTCAACAGGGGTTTTTAATATCTAAAATGTTTGATTTGAAAAGTGTTTGATTAGGTTTTCAACAGTTTTAACACTACTGCTACTATTACTATTAATTATTGAAATTTCTTTTCTTTTAATATAAGAAAGAATATATATTAATTTTTGGCGGCGTTGAAATGTTGAAAGTAAAAAATTATATATTATTAAGAAGTCTAACGCGGTGAGCATCTTAAAATTCATTAATACTTCCATCGCGAATTCAAAGTCTTTAGGAGAGGTGTCGGAGAACCCTTTCTACAGAAAGGGTTCTCTGACAAAAAAGAAAGAGAGAAAAATATGAAATTTTCTGTTAATCAAAAAATACTTAATGAAGCTCTGGGTTATGTATCAAAAGCTTCGGCGGATAAATCACCGCTGCCGGTTTTAGAGGGTATTAAATTTACTGTCGCTCCGGGAGAACTTACGCTTTTAGGTTTTGATATGGAGATTGGGATTACGACTACCATTGAAGCTGACTGTACGGAATCTGTTTCTTTTGTGCTTAATGCTCGGCTCATTTGTGAAATTGTCCGCACATTGCCGAATGAGAATGTTACTTTTGAGATAAAAAAGAGTGATACTATTACGGCGAAACTGATTGCCGGGAATGTTAAAGCTTCAATTGCGGCAATGTCGGCTGAGGATTTCCCGAATATACCCGACTATAAATCCAATGCCTCTTTTGAAATTGACGGTGAAACCTTTAAAGAAATGATTAATATGACAAAATTTGCTGTAGCTCAAAACGACATTAAACCGATTTTAACGGGTGAACTCTTTGAAATCGGCGGCGGTGTCTTTAAAATGGTTGCACTTGACGGATATAAACTTGCTTTGTCGCGTGAGAATATCGACTTTCAGGGAAAATTTAAGTTTGTCATTAAATCAAAATCCTTAAATGAATGTGTAAGCCTTATTAAAACTGGCACAATTAAACTATTTATTTCCGAGAAGAATGCGGCATTTGAAATCGGGAATTACATAGTCTTTACGCGCCTTTTAGAGGGTGAATTCCATAATTATGCTAATGCTATACCGCGTGAAGAAAATGTTACGGCGACTGTTCGCATTAAAACAAGTCCTTTCCTCAAGTCAATTGAACGTTCTCAGCTCTTTATCGACGAGAAAATCAAATCACCTGTCCGCCTGAATTTCAGCGATAATTTAGTGCAACTCTCCTGTAAAACCATCAAGGGCGAGTTCTACGACGAAATCGAATGTGATGTAAACGGACAGGAGCTTGAAATCGGCTTTAACGGCAGATATTTAGCCGATGCTTTAAAATCCGCCGCTTCTGATGAAGTTCTTTTAAAACTCATTAACGGTCATTCACCGATGGTTGTAACGCCGATAGAGGGTGATGATTTTCTGTATTTGGTTTTGCCGATAAGATTACATTAATATGAATGAATCAAAAAATACCGTCTGTGTAATAGGCGCGGGTCATGCCGGGGTTGAAGCGGCTCTTGCTTCTGCCAGACTCGGGGTTACTACACTGTTATTTACTTTAACCCTCGATAATATCGCGAATATGCCGTGTAATCCTTCAATCGGCGGCACTGCTAAAGGACACCTTGTTCGTGAAATTGATGCTTTGGGCGGCGAAATGGGAAAAGCCGCCGATGCTACGTTTCTACAGTCGCGCCTGCTGAATTCCTCAAAAGGTCCGGCGGTGAGAAGCTTGCGCGTTCAGTCTGACCGCTCAGCTTACCACACTTATATGAAATCTGTCTGCGAAAAGCAGGAAAACCTCTTTATAATTCAAGCCGAAGTTACCGAAATTATAATTGAAAATAACTGTGTAAAAGGCGTAAAAACGCGTGTGGGCATGATTTATGAAGCCGCGTGTGTCATAATTTCAACCGGCACATATCTTAAAGGCGAAATACACGTCGGCGAAAATCATTACAGCAGCGGTCCTGATTCGACTTTGCCCGCGAATTTGCTGTCAGAGTCACTCAAAAAAGCGGGAATTACCCTCAGGCGTTTTAAAACAGGCACACCGTGCCGCGTTCACAGGCGTTCTGTCGATTTTAATAAACTCGAAAAACAAGACGGCGACATTGATTCTGAAATACAGCCCTTTTCGTTTTCCACACCGAGGGAAAACTTGCGGAATCAGATTTCCTGTTACATAGCCTATACAAACGATAAAACGCACGAGATAATCCGCCGAAATATAAAGCGTTCTGCCATGTACTCGGGGAATATCGAGGGTGTCGGACCGCGTTATTGCCCGTCAATTGAAGACAAGATAATGCGTTTTAGTGACAAGCCGCGCCATCAGCTTTTTATCGAGCCTATGGGGCTTTCGACTGATGAAATTTACTTACAAGGCATGAGTTCGAGTTTGCCGCTTGATGTTCAGCAGGATTTTGTTAATTCAATAAAAGGTTTAGAAAAAGCTGAAATAATGCGCAACGCCTACGCTATAGAATATGACTGCTGTGACCCGACTGAAATGCTTCATACTATGCGCTTTAAAAGTACTGTCGGTCTATACGGAGCAGGGCAATTCTGCGGCACGTCGGGCTATGAAGAAGCCGCTGCTCAGGGGCTGATTGCCGGGATAAATGCCGCACTTTTTATTAAGGGCGAACCTGAAATTACGTTAACGAGAAATAGTTCATATATCGGGACGTTAATTGACGACCTTGTAATTAAAGGATGTCAAGATCCATATCGTATGATGACGAGCCGCAGTGAATACCGTCTTTTGCTCCGTCAGGATAATGCGGATTTGCGCCTTACTCCCCTCGGCAATAAAATCGGACTTATTTCCCCGGAAAGTTTTGAACATTTCCGGGAAAAACAGTGGAAAATTGACCGGGAAATATTACGAATGAAGAATACGACAATTGCCCCATCCGTTAAATTAAATGAAAAATTAGCAGAGCTTGGCACGGTTGAAATCAGCACAGGCGTTAAACTCTCCGACCTCATTAAACGCCCGCAGATTAAATATTCAGATTTAAAAGAATTTGATGAAGCGCATGAAGATTTACCGCGTGATGTTATAGAAGAAGCGGAAATTATTATTGAATATGAGGGCTATATAAAAATCCAACAGCAACAGGCGGATAAAATGCTCAAACTTGAGGCGAAACTGTTACCTGAGGATTTAGACTATAACAAAATAAACGGACTCTCCCTCGAAGCCCGCGAAAAACTCTCAAAAATACGCCCGCGAACATTCGGCGAAGCATCAAGGATTTCGGGGGTAAGCCCGGCTGATATTCAAATCCTCATGATAACACAGAGGACAGAGGCGAGAGGACAGAGGACAGATTTGTAGTACCCAGCACCAACTTAAACTTAACACTTATGAACTCATTGGATATTTTTTCTTGTATGTTGCTTGAAGTGAATATACAAAAAGGGTGAGTAAGACTCAATCGCGCAGCTTGGCAACTCCGCAGGGGGAGAGGGAGAGGGGGGTGTCGGGGGTGAGAGGGAGAGGGGGCGGCGGGGTAATACCGCCTCAGAT
>JAISHV010000050.1 GCA_031262495.1 Ruminococcus sp. | reverse complement strand
CTACAAAATTGTAAATTTTCTGTTTACAAAATTGAAAAAATGCGTTAAAATAATACTTGGATAATCAGCAAATTGAGGTGATAGTTTTTGAGAGTAATCATAAAAATAATGCTCGTGGCGACACTGTGCCTTCTTTTGCCGTGCATCACCGTAGCGGCAGTTTCGTATGCCTCAGCACGCTCAAGCCTTATTGAGGCACATTTAACAGCATCTTCAGAACTTGCCGCACAGCAATCTGCAACACTTACAGACTATTTCTCAGACATTTTAGCAGATGCCGAACGGTTTAAAAACGACGACAAAGTCATTGAATTTGCCGCTTCGGGAAAGTCAGATGACCCCTCTGAATATATTGCCGGGCAGCTTCGTACACTTAAAGACTACAGCAGCGGAATGTCAAAAGCACTTATATTTATGCCCGACGGCGTTATAACCGCTTCAACCGTTTCATCCGACATCGGGAATATTCAGTCAAACTATGAAAATTTAATTGAAAATGCCGTGAGCGGCAACGGCGTGTCCGATTTCACCATGCTCACAGGCGATAACGAAACTCAAGAGCCGACTTTCTCCGTAACAAGACGTATCTTTAATGAAGAAAGTCTGGTTGTGGGATACCTTTTTGAAGTATTTTATACCGAGTATATAGAAGGCTCCATGAGCGGCTCAGCCGCTGATATGTACACAACCGTTGCCGTCGCGGATTCTGCCGGGAATATTTTCACCGCGCCCTTTAAAACCGTCGCCGGTTTCACTGAACTGTCGCCTTATTCGGCATATTCAAGTGATATTACCAAAGCCTTAGAAGCTGCCGAAAGCAAGGCTTCATCTAAAACATACGCCCCTCCTGTGATTTCGTCGGGCGAAAAAAGACAAGCTTTTATCGCAAGTTTTATATCGAATTCCGGTTGGTCATATATTTATATGGTGAATTACACCGGTTTGACAGATTTAGTAAATGACAACGTCAACGAAATAGGCATTACGGTTTTCCTCTTGATTTTGAGTATCGGCGGTTTGCTCGCCGCTGTAATATATTTCCTCAAGCCGATTACGGTTTTCTCGCGGATTTTAGAGAAAAAAGCCTCGGGCGACTCTGTCAGCCGTATCGCTTTCACCGACCGCAAGGACGAATTCGATCATTTCCGCGATAGCCTAAACGATATGTTCGACAAATTAGCCGAAAGCAATCTCCGCTATGAAACAATGGTAGAAATGACAAACAATATCGTATTTACCATTGATTTAAAGAGAAAGACTGTCGAAACCTCAAAGAATTTCAACAAAAAATTCGCATTCCGTCCAAAAGACGATACCCTTGAAGAGAGCTTTATCTATCGTATTCGTATACACAAAGACGACAAAGAAAAATATGTCGGCGATATGGATTCTATCCTCAAAGAAGCGAATTTTATCGAAGGCGAATACAGAGTAAGAAACCTTTACGGTGATTTCGCGTGGGTAATGCTTAAGGCGACGAAATTCTTTGACCGTTCCGAAAATCCCAGCAAGGTTATCGGTGTTATAGTCGATATCGACAAAGAAAAGAAATCTAAAATGACGCTCTTGATTCGCGCTTCTTATGATGCTTTGACACAAATACTTAACCGCGAAACCTTCTTAAAGACACTTGCCGACACAATAGATTCAACTCATATGCGCAAGGATTTATCCGCTGTTTTATTTATTGACCTTGATGACTTCAAACATTTTAACGATGATTACGGTCACGCCTGCGGCGATGAGGTATTAAAATTCACGGCTGATACGCTCAAAGAAATCACGTTTGAACGCGGCTTTGCCGGACGTTTCGGCGGCGATGAATTCGTAGCCTGTCTGACAGGTCTTACACTCTATTCAAACGCCGGTACTATCGCTCAGGAAGTCATTGATGTTATGGGCAAGGGCTTTACTTCCGAAAGTTCAAACGAACATTTTACGGTGCATTGCTCTATCGGTATAGCTTTCCTTCACGAAAGCGGAAAAAATGCGGAAGAAGTCATTGCCGCCGCCGATGCCGCTATGTATAACATAAAAAAACACGGCAAATCAGCGTTCGCCTATGCTCAAAAAGGCGATGTAGTTGAAGTGCTGTCGCCGAAACCGATTGATTCAACAATATAAACACAGAGGTCAGATATCAGAGGGCAGATGTCAGAATATGAACGCCCGGATTTTAGCTGAAATAAGCAAATTTAACTCGGGCGTTTTGTAGGGGCGGACTTCGTTCGCCCGCCTTGGCACAATCCGTCTGTAAACGGGCGAGCACAGTTCGCCCCTACTACCCAGCACCAACTAAAACTTTACATTTGGATACTCTTTGGATATTTTTTCTTGTATGTTGCTTGAAGTGAATATACAAAACGGGTGAGTAAGACTAAATCAAGCAGCTTGGTAAGCTGCGCAGGGGGAGAGGGAGAGGGGGGTGTCGGGGGTGAGAGGGAGAGGGGGCGGCGTCACGCCTGCCACCTCGAATAGCCGCCCCCTCTCCCTCTTGCCCCTGACAAAGTCATGCAAACGGACATTCACGGCATTCATATCGACATTCATCCGACATTCAAACGCGACATTCACAAATGTAAAGTTTTAGATTTTACATGGTACTACACAACGCAAAAATAGCCGCCGAGCGATTTCGGCGGTTAATTTTTTTATCTTAATGTAATATCTATGTAATTGACATTCCCATATTTTTTTAGTATAATGAATTCAGTAAATCGAATTCATTTACTTTTATTATGAGGGTTATAAATGAAAATTAAAAAATTTTTACCTATAGGTTTGGCGGCATTACTTTCAATATCACTTGCCGGCTGTTCTGCTTCATCGTCTGACTATGCAGGAGAAGCTTTAATGGATAATTCTATGGGGTTTGCCGAAACAACTATGGCAGCTTACGGCAGTCCCGAGGGGGAATATTTAAAAGTCGAGGAGTCCTTCGACGGTCAAGTTGCCGAACTTGAAACAGGTGTAGAGCAAAAAATTATACGTAACGCCGAAATGACAGTACAGACACTCAACTTAGACGAAACATACCGAAAACTCACAGACTTTCTGAAAAACAACGGCGGTTCGATTTTCTCCGAAGAAACCTATTCTAATGAATTCCGCATATATACAAATGCAACCTTAAAAATCCCGCCCGAAAATTTAGATGCATTCTGTGAATATGCCCGCGAAGTCGGCACAGTTACACGCCTCTCAATCGCTACAGACGACATTACATCAGCGTATTACGACACCGAAACCCGCCTTCGGACAACCAAAGAAACCTTAGAAAAATACTACGAATACTTGTCACAAGCCCGCGACGTAGAAGAAATGCTGATGCTTCAACAGCAAATTGACCGCATCACAATGGAAATCGAAAGCTATGAAGGGCAATTAAAACTCTGGAGCGCGCAAGTCGCACAATCAACCATCCGCCTTGAAATCGAACAGGTAGAAGACCCGTCGGAAATTGACATTGAAGATGTAGAGTGGGATAGTTTATCTGTATCGAATGTCGGTTTGCTGATGAAAAACGGTTTCATAAAGTGTGTGAATGTACTTTACTCCGTTTTTCAGTGGATTTTGATTATAATAGTAACCTTTTCGCCGATTATTCTGATCGCCGGTGTAATTATCTTCCTTTCAGTAAGGCATAATCGCAAAGTCAGAAAGAACAAACCGCAAACGCCGGTAACACCTTATATACCGCCGCAGAATTTAAAATCCTCTGATGAAAATTCTGATAATAAAAAACAAGAATAAAATCAAATCCCGCCGCGTTTCATCAAAAATGCGGCGGGATTATTCTGATTTCTGACTTCTGATATCTGATTTCTGTGCTAATTGTTATTTTTATAATAAAAATGCGAAGCTAAGATATGCGCTAAGGGTATCAGCCCTAAAATCGGCAAGCCCGGGACACCGTTGTTAAAAAGTATACACGTGAAAACATACGCCAAAATCCCCACGAGCCAAAACGGGAAAAATCTGAAATCCCGCTTTTTTATACTGTGTTCTAAACTGTAGAAAATCGGTGTAACTAAAAACAACATCCACGAAACACTGACGAGTTCAAGCCCTATTGCCTCACCGATAGGAATTGACGCGAAGAACCCCATCACACAAAGCCACGGCAGGACTTTATGGAAAAGACTGCTGTTGTTCCAACTGTCGCGCATTTCCTGTTTACGTTTTAGACGTTCTTTTTTACGCTCAAGTTTATCCTGCTTTTTCTGAAATTTATAATCAAGCTTTTGTTCGTAATATGATTTAACCTGTGTTTGATAAGTGCGGTTCATTTCCTCGTCATACGCCCCCGGTTCAGGGGAAACGTATTCAAACCCTTGAGGGCGGGTGTTTTTGCTGACAAATTCTTCTTTGCCCTCTCTTATGCCCTTGCCGACTTCTTTAGCAACATTCTTTACGGTATCAGCCACAGGACCTGAATTCCGCTTAAGTTCATTAACCCCCATGTCTATGATTTCGCCGGTTTTTCGCAGAATATTCGCGGCAGTCACAGGGAGTTTTCCGCCAATTGTGTTCCCTGTATTATGCGGCGGGGTTTCGGCGGTTTTTATATGCGGAATTTCAGCCGCTTCGGGTTCTTTAAAGGTTGTCTTAAATTCGGGGTAAATTTCCTCGTCGGTATAACGCGATGGGCGCAATTCCCTCATAGGCGATTTAGGATAAGGGTCGTTATAGTCAACCCCTATGCCGCCCGTGAATGTTTTCTTTTTAAGCGAAACGGTATTTCCTGCCATAGGCGTGCTTTTTACGGTACCGGCGATTTCGTCTGCCGATACATTATAAAGCCGCGAGAGTTCAACTATTTGTTCAAGCGACGGCGACGATTCGGCGCGTTCCCACGCTTTTATTTCGTCAGGGCTGCAAGAGAGAATCTTTGCCAGTTCTTCGGGGGTTAAATTGTGTTTTGCTCTTAAGGCAAATAGGCGGTTAGCAGACGTTACATTCATATATATGGTATCCTAATAAGTTTATACTATACTTTATATAGCATTATATCATATTTATATTTTAAATGCAATAGGAAATTCACTTCTTAACAAAAAATTAACAAACAGCGTTTAAGAATTTACTTTCGGTCAATAATTACTATGAAGAATTTGTATTTGTCAAAGTATACAATTTTGCAATAATATCGAATGAAAATTTATGCAAGTATACAAAAAGTGTTAAAAACTATTGCATTTAAGCAAAAATATGATACAATATAGTTATCACTCAAAGACAAAGAGTGCTAACAGTCAGCAAAGTTGACTGCTAACACTGAATAAATTATAAAAGGAGCAAACAACTATGAAAATTAAACCGTTAGCTGACAGAGTAGTCATTAAAATGTGCGAACCGGCTGAAACCACAAAAGGGGGTATTATTTTAGCGGGGAACGCGAAAGAAAAGCCTCAGGTAGCCGAAATAACAGAAGTAGGACCGGGCGGAATTGTAGACGGGAATGAAGTAAAAATGGAAGTCAAAGTAGGCGACAAGGTTTTGATTTCAAAATATTCAGGCACAGAAGTAAAACTTGACGGCGTAGAATACACAATCTTACGTCAGAGCGATATTTTGGCGATAGTAGAGTAATAGATAGAAAGTAGGTAAATAGATATGGCTAAACAAATAACATACGGCGCGGCGGCGCGTGAGAGTCTACAGGCGGGTATTAATAAACTTGCCGATACAGTGAAAATTACACTCGGTCCTAAGGGCAGAAATGTTGTCCTTGATAAAAAATACGGCGCACCCCTCATTACTAATGACGGCGTTACAATCGCCAAAGAGATTGAACTTGAAGATGCTTTCGAGAATATGGGCGCACAGCTCATTAAAGAAGTTGCCACAAAGACAAACGATGCCGCAGGCGACGGCACTACTACCGCAACTCTGCTTGCTCAGGCTTTAATCCGCGAGGGTATGAAGAATATCGCCGCAGGTGCAAACCCGATGATCCTCAAAAAGGGTATGAGCAAAGCAACCGATGCGGCTGTTGAGAACATCAAAACGAATTCCACAGCTATTAAGGGCAGCTCTGATATAGCTCACGTAGCTACAGTTTCGTCAGGCGATGAAAAAGTCGGCGAACTTATCGCAGAAGCTATGGATAAAGTTACCGCAGACGGCGTTATCACTATCGAAGAATCCAAAACCGCAGAAACATATACTGACGTTGTTGAGGGTATGCAGTTTGACAGAGGGTATATTACACCTTATATGTGTACCGATACCGAAAAAATGGAAGCGGTTATTGATGACCCCTACATTCTTATTACCGATAAGAAAATCTCGAATATTCAGGAAATTCTCCCTGTATTAGAACAGATTGTTCAATCGGGCAAGAAGATGGTTATTATCGCAGAAGACGTTGAGGGCGAAGCACTTTCTACGCTTATTTTAAACAAACTCCGCGGCACATTCGTTTGCGCGGCTGTAAAAGCTCCCGGTTTCGGCGACAGAAGAAAAGAAATGCTCGGCGATATCGCGACTTTAACAGGCGGTACTGTAATTACAGAAGAATTAGGTCTTGAGCTCAAAGAAACCACCATTGACCAATTAGGGCGCGCACGTCAGGTAAAAATTACAAAAGAAAATACAATAATCGTAGACGGTGTAGGCGAAAAATCCGCTATCTCCGCTCGTATCGGACAAATCAAGGCTCAAATCGAAACCACCACATCCGACTATGACAAAGAGAAACTCCAAGAACGCCTTGCGAAACTCTCCGGCGGGGTTGCTTGTATCAAAGTCGGTGCGGCAACCGAAATCGAGATGAAAGAAAAGAAACTCCGCATTGAAGATGCTCTTTCGGCAACTAAAGCGGCAGTTGCCGAAGGCATCGTAGCAGGCGGCGGAACAGCATTCGTAAACGCCATTCCGGCTGTAGCGGGAATCGTTGAATCCCTCACAGGCGACGAAAAAACAGGCGCGCAAATCGTTCTCAAAGCCCTTGAAGAACCCGTACGCCAAATTGCCGCAAATGCAGGTCTTGAAGGCAGTGTTATCCTCGATAAAATTATTTCAAGCGGGAAAGTCGGTTACGGCTTTGATGCTCTGAATGAAACTTACACCGATATGCTGACAGCCGGCATAGTTGACCCGACTAAAGTAGCGCGCAGTGCACTCCAAAACGCGTCATCTGTTGCCTCAATGGTACTCACAACTGAATCACTCGTTACAGACATCAAAGAACCCACACCCCCCATGCCCGCAGGCGGCGGAATGGGGATGGACTACTAACATAGAAGTTAGAGGTTAGATGTTAGAGGTTAGAATAGAGGTTAGACGTTAGAGCGACATCATAACTTAAATAAAGCGAATACGATATTGTACTCTTACCCCTTTTGGGGTAAGGGTACTTTTTTTGATTTAATTCTGACGGATTAAATCTAACTTCTAACTTCTTTCTCACATCTAACCTCTAATTTCTTACATCTATGTTGTCATAGGACAAACTTAATCTGGAATAAACTTTTATTAATCTTTACTTTTGGGAGTTTACCGTGTTTTTTGAATTAATTCGTTCTGTTTTTGCTAATCTGCTTTATTTTGCCTTACATATCGGGGGCGGGCAGCGGTATGAGAAAGCTTATACGCCTGAAGAAGAGGCGGAGGCTTTTGAGAAATACTGGACTTGTAACGAAAATGAAAAAGTCTTTTACCGCAATGAAATCGTCGTCCATAATATGCGGCTTGTAGCGCGTATCGCCGCTAAATTTTCAAAAGACCGTATCTCCGAAGCGGAAGATATCGCCGCCGAGGGCAGCCACGGGCTTATTAAAGCTGTCGCCGCATTCAAACCCTCTCATCAGGGCAAACACGGCAAAGCCGTTAAATTCTCCTCATTCGCCGCAACCTGTATCGAAAATGAAATGCTCATGTTCCTGCGGCGCGGCAGAAGAACTCAATTCGACGTACACTTTGAAGACACCATCGAAGAAGACAAAGACGGAAACACCCAAACTCTCAAAGACTCCGTGCCCTCCGACGAAGACGTGGAAGCCCAAACCGAAAAGAAAATCAATATCCAGAAAATGCGTGTATTCATGCGCGAAATCCTTGACCAGCGCGAACTCGAAATCCTCATTATGCGCTATGGACTCGACAACAAAAAGCCGCTCCCCCAGCGCGATGTCGCGAAAATGTACGGCATTTCACGTTCATACGTCTCACGAATCGAAACAAAAGCCGTATGTAAACTTCGCGCAAAATTTGAAAAATCAGAATTTTCCGAGGGTCTCAATGAAGAAGATTTAAGCTTTTTAGCAGAAGCACAACTTAATGAACACAATGAATCTGAATTTTAAAAAAATCAATAAAATGTCAAGAAAAAATCCATAATTTTAATATATAATTAACTTCAAGCAGAGCAATTAAAGTAACCATTTTGATGTACGATATAAAGGATAATTAAAATTATAGGAACTTTAAAATCGTGAAAAAAGTAATAACCTACGGGACGTTTGATTTATTCCACAAAGGTCACGAAAATATATTGCGCAGAGCACGTGAACTGGGCGATTATCTTTATGTCGGTGTTACGACAGAGCAATTTGACGTACAGCGCGGGAAGATGAATGTTACCGATTCGCTTATGCGGCGTATTGATAATGTCCGCGCTTCCGGTTTTGCCGATGAAGTTATAGTCGAAGACCACGACGGACAAAAGGCTGAAGATATCGCGAAACTCGGTATTGATACATTTGTTTTAGGCAGCGACTGGACAGGCAAGTTTGATTATCTCAAAGAATATTGCGAAGTCGTTTACCTTGAACGTACAAAAAATATATCCACAACCGAAATCAAAAACAGCCGCGGAAAGCTTATTAACCTCGGTATAGTCGGAACAGGGCGCATAGCCTCCCGAACCTGTACGGAAATCCGTTATGTAAACGGCGTAACGGCAGCGGCAGTCTATAACCCTCATATTAAAAGTGCCGAAAGTTTCGCCGCAAAAGTCGGAATAGGATTTTTTTCCGATAATTATGATGCATTTTTAGAAAATGTACAAGCTGTATATATTGCCTCACCGCACGAGACACATTTTGATTATTGTAAACGTGCTTTAACGGCGGGCAAACACGTTTTATGCGAAAAACCGATGGTAATGACAGAAGCAGAAGCGCGTGAACTCTTTGACATTGCTGCAGAAAAAAAAGTCGTGTTAATGGAAGCCATTAAAACGGCATACACACCCGGATTTAACAGCCTTTTGGCGGTGGCGCGGGGCGGCAGGATAGGCAGAGTAGTTGACGTTGAAGCGGCTTTTACAAAACTTGTGCCCTTTAGTACGGCACAGCGTGAATACAGCGGTCCTTTCGGCGGGAGTTTTTTTGAACTCGGGAGCTATCCTCTCTTGCCGATAATAAAGCTTCTCGGGCGCGACTATAAAAATGTCGAATTCAGAAGCTTTAACGCCGAAAACGGTGCAGATTACTACGCAAAAGCGATTTTTGATTACCCGGGAGCACTGGCGACAGCGAAAACAGGGATCGGCGCGAAATCCGAAGGGCAGCTGCTTGTCACGGGCACAGAGGGTTATATTTTAGTAAAATCACCGTGGTGGCTTTTTAATTCATTTGAAGTATGTTATGAAGATACAACGCTCAATGAAAACTTCCAAGCACCATTTTACGGTTATGGTTTGCGGTTTGAAATAGCCGATTTTATAAAGAATATAAATTCACCGGGGCTTAAGAATTTCAAACTGACAGCAGCAGATTCAATAGCGTTCGCCGCGATAATGGAAAGATTTACAACACAGAAATCAACACAGAAATCAGAAGTCAGAGGACAGAAGACAGAGTGAATGTCGCGTTTGTATGTCAATATGAATGTCTTGTAGCACCCGGTACCAACTAAAACTTCACACATGGGAAATCATTGGATATTTTTCCTTGTATGTCGCTTGAAGTGAATATACTGAGCGGGTGAGTAAGACTAAATCGCGCAGATTGGCAACCCCGCAGGGGGAGAGGGAGAGGGGGGTGTCGGGGGTGAGAGGGAGAGGGGGCGGCG
>JAISHV010000096.1 GCA_031262495.1 Ruminococcus sp. | reverse complement strand
GGGGGGTGTCGGGGGTGAGAGGGAGAGGGGGCGGCGTCTCGCCTGCCACGATATATAGCCGCCCCCTCTCCCTCTTGCCCCTGACAAGTTCATGCAAACGTGACATTCACGACATTCATTCTGACATTCAAACGGACATTCAAACGCGACATACATCCGACATTCAAACGGACATTCACTGTAGCAACGCTACGGGACATCTCATCCGACATCGCAGATGAACATTCACCCAAACCCCCCCCCAAAAAACCCAAAGAAAGAAGGAAAAACGTTGGTCAAAACTGCCTATTTTACAGACCGGAACGGGAGTTCAAACGCGTTTAAGCGGCTTGAACTCGCCCGTACTATGCTTACATTCACAGAGTTTGATTTCACCTTTTTTTGGGAACAATCCATAGATGCGGGAAAAACCGCAAAGCGGACAGGACAACTGCCGAAAGCGACAGTCGGGAATGCGAAAGCCGCGATTTTAAAATGCCACCCATACGTAAATGCCGCCGCGAATAATGACTACTCAGACATTGTGCTTGATTGTATAATCGACTACATATGCCGCTCTGAACGCCTGTCCGATGATGAATTGTGGACACGCTGTATCAGCTCGAAAATCCCCTATGAAGCGGCGATTTTTAAGCGAATAAGCGAGTATAAAACATTTCGCGGTATTAACGAGTGGACGGCTGTTTCTACGCTTCAGGCATACGCTAAACGCAAGCTGGAGTTTATTTTCGGCGAGGGTAACGAAAATGCCGAAACGTCGATTTTACGTAAAAAATATTTTGATTTAGCTTTTTCTGTTGCCGCGAATGAGTGCGCTACACCTGCCGCCGCCTTGCCGTCTGTTAAACGCTTTAATGTATCACTGATGCCGGGTGCTGTTTTTACGCTCAATAACAGCGTTACAAAGTCGATTTACCGCAGAATTTCCGATAATTTAATAAAAGTCCCCGATTTTGAAAATTTTGAAAAAGTTCACAGTGATATTTTACAGGATAAATTTGCGGCAGATGCGTTTAAATTTATCAGTGAAATGAGCGTTCCGCTTGAGCCGGAGATGAATTTGTTTGCGGCAGGGGTAGCTGAAATTCCCGATGAGATTTATTCGGTTTCGTCGCTTAAAGCTATAATTGATTTAGAATTCGACCTTTGTGTTCAAAATAACATTTTCTTTAAAAAATGTGAAACGTGCGGACGATACTTTTATATTGACGGAGACAGTTTCGGAGATAGATTTTGTGACCGTGTTACGGGCAACGGCAAAACCTGTACGGAGAATTTTGAAGCCCTGAGACTTTCGATTGCAGCTGCCCGCAGGAGCGGCGAAAACTTAGGTTTAAAAGAAACACCGCCGTCTGATACATTTGAACAAGAGCAACAGGATTACCTCGTTAATAAAGAAGAATTCTTCCCGGGGATAGGCGAAAGGGTTCAAATTAAATATTCAAAACCCGTAAGAGAGTTCACTCCCGCAGAAGTCCCCGATGAACTTGAACGCCGCGGTCAAAAACTCTATAACTCTCTGTATAAAAGAGTCGGAAAAGCAATGTCAGAACAGGAATTCCGCGAATGGTCACAGTATTTATCGAATATGAAAAGGAATATTAAAACAGGCGAGGGTTCAGCAGAACAACTAAGCCAATTCCTCGACTATTCAGAGAAACTCGCGGACGAAATTAAACGCGCCGTAAAGGACAAAAAACCTATGCGCCGCGAACCGGTAGAACGTCTCACGCGTTTTGCGGCGACAACCGACAATATGCACAGTATCGGTACGCGCCGTTTCCCCGAATACGTTTCGGACGAAAACGTTACGGGCGAATTCATCCCGTATAATGCGGTAGATTATGACGACGAAACCGACAATTTCGCACCGTTTAAACCCGAAATAATATCAACCGCGAAAGTTTTGTCAGACGGCTCGCCGTTTGATGAACCAAACGAACCCGAAACTGTGGAAATAGACGGACGGCAGGTTACACTCACTAAGCCTAAATGGGAGAGGGTTTATCGGGATGAAATTGATTCATAGGGAAAATTTTTATGAACTTCTACGATGAAAATGCGGCGATAACAGGGCTTGCGGATTTTTGCGTACGCGCCGGCGTGTGTATGTTTAATTCGCTGAAATATGTTTATTCGCTCGCCGAGAAAGATTTTTATAACGTCAATATAAAAGACGTTTTTAAGGTTCTCCTCAATAACATTACAAACTCCGACAGCTTAAAAGTTTTAGGTCTTCGCATGGATAACGAAGCCTGTGCCGCTATGCAGTCGGATGAATATAACAGCATATTGCCGCTGATGGTTTTTTCGCTTGCCGTGAGAATACCTACGCTTAAAAATGTTACCGTCGGCAATGAAACAATGACAGACGACCAAATCTATAAAGTTTATACATCAGTCATAAATAAAGGTGCTCAGAACACGAATGATATAATTGCAGAAACGTTTCTTGAGACGAAATATTTAATCCGAAAGAATAAAAAGCTGCCGCCGTTTACGGCTGATTGGTACAAAAATTACATATACGCTTATGTTCCGGCATTGGCTGAAATCACGAACAAGAATATCTTCTTGCTGGGTGTGGCGGATATATATTTCAGTATGTTTTATGCTTGTTTTGAAGAAGCTTTTCACGAAAAGGTAGCGGATTTTGTAACCGAAACAGGGGAGTTTGAAAATTGAATACTATATTTTTATCCGGGTTCATGGGAAGCGGCAAAACAACTGTAGGCGGGACTTTAGCGCGCCGCACGGGGCTTGAATTTATTGACCTTGATGCATATTTAGAAAAGAAATTAGGCGCGCCGGTTAGTCAGATTTTTCAGGTATTCGGAGAAGCGACATTCCGCGAACAGGAAGCCGCCGCCCTAAAGCAACTCTGCGGCAAAATCTGTATTGTAGCCTGCGGCGGCGGTACAATGACCGACGGGAAAAATTACGGTACGGTAAAACTCTCAGGCGGCACGGTTGTCTTTATTAATACATCGTTCAAAAACTGCTATGAGCGCATAAAAGATGATAAAACACGCCCCTTAGCAGACGGCAAAACCAAAGCGGAGCTAAAAAAACTCTACGATACACGTCTGCCGCTATATAAGAAAAATTCCGACGCAGAAGTCTCAGGCGACAGCGTTTCACTCGTTACAGCCGCTTCTATTATGGAAGAGATTATTAAGATAATTGACAGTGAGACGGATAGCTCAATTGAAAATGCTGAAAATGCTATTCAAAACGGCGAAGAAAATTAATATAAAAAATCCCATAAGGTAACTATATCCAATATGAAAACATACTCACTCGGCGTAGACATCGGCTCTACCACTGTAAAAACAGTAATAATCGACGAAGACGAAAAAGTCCTCCGCTCTACCTATGAACGGCATTTCTCAAAAGTCCGCGAAACAGTTCAGCAGGAACTTTTAGATGCGGCGAAATTATTCCCGTCTGATGAATACCTTTTCAAACTCTGTATAACAGGTTCAGCGGGTTTGGGGCTTGCCGAAAAATCGGGATTGCCGTTTGTTCAAGAGGTTTATGCGGCGTTCGGGGCGGTTGAAAAACGTTATCCCGATGCTGATTGCGTAATCGAACTGGGCGGCGAGGACGCTAAAATTATCTTCCTCACCGGCGGCGTTGAACAGCGTATGAACGGGTCTTGCGCGGGCGGAACAGGCGCTTTTATCGACCAAATGGCGACTTTGCTCGGCATTTCAGTTGACGACCTTGATATGATGGCACTCAAATCCGAAAAAGTGTACCCGATTGCTTCAAGATGCGGCGTGTTCGCAAAAACAGATATACAGCCGCTTCTTAATCAAGGCGCGAAAAGAGAAGATATAGCGGCTTCGGTGTTTCAGGCTGTGGTTGACCAGACGGTTTCGGGACTCGCTCAGGGGCGTATTATCGGCGGTAAAGTCCTCTTTTTAGGCGGACCTCTGTCATTCCAAAAGGGGCTCCGTAAAGCATTTGTCGAAACGCTGAATTTACCGGAAGAGAATGCAATTTTCCCTGATGACGCGCCTACGTTCATGGGTTACGGCGCGGCACTTAATGCCGAAAAGAATACCGAAAGTTTGAGCCTTGAAGCGATAGCTCATAAACTCGACAACGTAAAAATCGGCGGCGATATAGTTACATCAGAACCGCTCTTTAAGAATAAAGATGAATATTATGCGTTCGTAGAACGCCATAAAAAATACGACTTAAAATATACGGACATTAATACCTACCACGGTGATGCATACCTCGGCGTTGATGCGGGTTCAACCACCACGAAGATGGTTTTAATTACACCCGACGGCGGACTGCTTTATCAGCATTATACCCCGAATATGGGCAAACCGCTTGACGTAATCGCCGCGAAACTCAAAGAGATTTACGCACTCGCCGGCAGTAAAATCAAAATCAAGGCATCTGCCGTGACAGGTTACGGTGAAGACCTCATAAAAGCCGGGCTGGGGCTTGATTTCGGCATTGTCGAAACGGTAGCGCATTATAAAGCGGCAGGCTTTTTTATGCCCCAAGTAGATTTCATTATCGACATCGGCGGGCAAGATATCAAATGCTTTAAAATCAAAAATAAAGCTATCGACAGCATTATGCTTAATGAGGCTTGCTCATCGGGCTGCGGTTCGTTTATTCAGACTTTCGCGCAAGCTCTCGGCTATGATGTGGAGGAATTCTCGAAACTCGGTTTATTCGCCGACCACCCTGTAGACCTCGGCTCACGCTGTACCGTGTTTATGAACAGCTCCGTTAAACAGGCGCAAAAAGACGGTGCTACAGTCGGGGATATTTCAGCCGGGATTTCGTCTTCCGTAATTAAAAATGCGGTGTATAAAGTTATACGCGCTAAATCTGTCAATGAACTCGGTGAAAATATTGTCGTTCAAGGCGGCACATTCTTAAATGATGCCGTACTCCGTGCGTTTGAACTTGAACTCGGGCGGAATGTAGTACGCCCGACAATTTCGGGGCTGATGGGCGCATTCGGTGCGGCAATGTATGCAAAAGAAAATGCCGATTCTGCTAAAGGCGAAATAATTTCGCCTGAGGCTTTAGAGAATTTTTCGTATCAGTCCCGCCAAATCACCTGTAACGGCTGTACTACCCACTGTAATATGACTGTCATTACATTCGCGGACGGTCATAAATTCGTCAGCGGAAACCGCTGTGAACGCGGCGCGGGACTGCCGAAACCTGCATTAGACCTTTGTCTTTACGAATATAAATATGCATTATTACTTGACACCGTGAAATCAAATCAGCCCGAAAAACCTATCGCGAAAGTCGGATTGCCGCTTGCCTTGGGCTTGTATGAACAGCTCCCGTTTTGGCATACGTACTTCACGGAACTCGGTTTTGAAACAATAATTTCAGAAGAATCAACGAGAGACACTTATTATAAGGGACAGCATACAATCCCGTCCGATACGGTGTGTTACCCGGCGAAATTGGCGCACGGAGCGTGTTTGTCGCTCCTTGAAAAGGGGGCAGACTTCATATTCTTCCCCTGTGAAACATACAATATAGATGAGGGCGACTCTGACAACCACTATAACTGCCCCGTGGTAGCGTATTACCCCGAACTCTTAAAGGGCAATGTCGCCGAACTCTCGGATGAGAATTTCTACCACACATTCATTAATTTAAACCGCAAAAAACACGTCGCTATGGCAATGTCAAAACAACTCGCGAAATATAACATTTCAAAATCAGCTTGTAATAACGCCTATGAAAAAGCAATGACAGCAACTTTAGAGTACCTCGATAAAATCGCCGAAAAGTCCGAAGAGATAGTAAATAAAGCCCGCGAAATCGGGAAACCTATAATAGTCTTAGCCGGCCGCCCCTATCACATCGACCCCGAAATCAACCACGGTATCCATAAACTCATTACCTCACTCGGTTTCGCGGTAATCACGGAAGACAGCGTATATAAAAAATCCGAAAACCCGCCGCTGAATATCCTCAATCAATGGACGTATCATTCGCGCCTTTACAGAGCGGCGAAATACGTCACCGAAACGCCTGATATGCAGATGGTACAGCTTGTTTCATTCGGCTGCGGGATTGATGCCATAACCACAGATGAGGTAAGAACAATCTTAGAAAACGGCGGAAAACTCTATACCCAACTCAAAATAGACGAAATAAATAACCTCGGCGCGGCGAAAATTAGATTGAGAAGTTTAAAAGCTGCTACACAGAGGTCAGAAATCAGAGGTCAGAAATCAGAATAAGAACGCCCTTGATTTTAGCTGAAAACAAAAGGCAGCGAAGCGCGGACGAGTTAAGAAGCCGCTTGAAGATAATACCCTAACTGGGTGAGTAAGACTAATCAGACAAGCCCTATACCGCGACAGGGGGAGAGGGGTAGGGGGTGCAGGGGGTGTAGGGGAGAGGGGGCGGCGTCTTGCCTGCCACCCCTAATAGCAGCCCCCTCGCCCCTCACCCCCTGCAAGACATCGAAGCAGTGACATTCATATTGACATACAAACGCGACATTCACAGACATTCATTCTGACATTCAAACAGACATTCATCCGACATTCAAAAAATACAAAATCCAAAAATAGAAAGACAAAAAATATGCCCGCTGTTTTTACAAAAGAAATGAAACACACCCACACAATCCTTTTACCTGATATGCTTCCTGTTCATTTCGGGCTTATTCAGACAGTCTTTGCTTTAAACGGCTATAAAACGGAACTGCTTACAAAATCCGACCGCGCAGTTGTTGACGAGGGCTTACAGCACGTCCACAATGACACTTGTTATCCGGCTTTGCTGGTTATAGGGCAATTCATTGACGCACTCAAAAGCGGACGTTTTAATCCCGATAAAATCGCCGTAATGATTTCACAAACAGGCGGCGGGTGTCGGGCTTCTAACTATTTACACCTCTTGCGCAAGGCTCTTGAAACAGAATTTCCGCAAATCCCCGTGTTGTCGATAAATTTTTCGGGACTTGAGCGTGACAGCGGATTTAAAATTACGCCGAAGATGTTTATTCAAATGCTCTACTGCGTTTTATACGGCGACATTTTGATGAACGTCCGAAATCATACTCGAACCTACGAAATCCACAAGGGCGACACCGATTCAAAGCTTCATAAATGGGTAATCCTCATCGAGCGCGCCTTAAAAAGCGGGCACTATAAGGACACCAAACGTTATTATAATGCCATTTTAGAGGATTTCGCCAAGATTCCGCTTAAAAATGAAAAAAAACCTAAAGTCGGTATTGTCGGGGAAATTTATGTAAAATATTCGCCGCTTGCGAATAATCATCTTGAGGATTTTCTGATTTCAGAGGGTGCTGAACCGATTGTACCCGCGTTTTTGGATTTTTGTATGTATTGCGCGGTGAATACTGTGAATGACGGGATTATTTATAATTTCACCGACTCAAAGACAATTATTTTTAAGGCGGCGTATCTGTTTTTGCTCCGAAAACAGCGCGAAATGATTCGCGTTATAAAACAACATGGGCAATTTGAAGTCCCCCATGATTTTGAAGAACTCCGCTCGAATGCCGATAAATATTTTCATCAGGGCGTAAAAATGGGCGAGGGATGGCTTATCCCGGCTGAGACAGCGGCATTAATGGAGCACGGCGTGCCGAATGTGGTTCTCACACAGCCTTTCGGGTGTTTGCCGAATCATATTGTCGCTAAGGGTATGATGAGGACAATTCGTGAGAATTACCCTGAGGCGAATGTTGTTGCCGTGGACTATGACCCGGGGGCTACTAAGGTTAATCTGGAAAATCGCATTAAATTGATGCTTGCCAATATAAGAAATTAAAAATTTCAAACAGATGTAAAAATTATGTTAAGGGAAATTTTCATCGAAAATTTAGCCGTAATCGAAAGAGCCTCCATTCCGTTTGAACCGGGGCTGAATGTGTTTACTGGCGAAACAGGCGCGGGGAAGTCGGTTTTAATCGGCGGGCTTGCCGCCGTTTTGGGTTTTCGCGCAAACACTTCACTTGTAAGAACAGGTGCTGCACGCGCCGCAATCAGTGCCGTGTTTGATGATTTCAGTGAAGCCGAAAAAGCGGTTTTGCAAAGCGAATTCCCCGATATTGATTTAAACGAAACAATAATACTTACGCGTGAAATTTTCAGCGACGGGAAATCCGCCGCCCGAATAAACGGCAAACCCGCGCTTGCTTCACAAATGCGCATACTGGGCGGGATTTTGGTTAATATCCACGGTCAGCACGAGACGGGCGCTTTACTTGATACGAGTCATCATTTAGAGCTTTTGGATAATTTCGCTCACCTTGAAGCTGATATAAATACATATAAACAAAATTTCAAGAAACTACAGGATATTTCAAAAGAACTCAAATCGGCAGTTATAAATGAAAAACAACGCGAAGCACAAACCGTCACCGCTCAAAGGACCATTGACGAAATAGAGAAACTGAATATTAAACCTCACGAAGATGAAGACGTAGAACGCGAATTAGATATACTACTTAATGCCGAAAATTATAAGGCGGCGCTTTCTGCTTCAAAAGAAATTTTAACAGGCAGTGATGAGCGGCGCGGAATTTCGCTTGATTTAGCGGAAGTAAAAGAACTGCTCATGCCGTTTGAAAGTGGCTCTGAGCAGATTCGTGAAATTATTTCGCGGATAAAAAGCCTTATAATCGAGGTTGAAGATATTGCGCCCGAACTGTGGCGAAAAGCGGGCGGCATCAGTTTTTCAGAGGATAAGCTTTTAAAGCTTGAAGCCCGAAAACGCACACTTGACAGCGTAAAACGCAAATACGGCGATTTAGAGGGCGCGCTTAAAGCGTACGGCGACGCAGTATTATTATTGCAAAACGCCGGGACTGATTCAGAGCGGATAGCGGTTCTGTCGGAGCAAAAGAAAAGCCTGCTTACGGATGTTTCTAAACAGGCAGAAAATTTGTCGCAAAACCGCAAAACGGCGGCTTTGCGGCTCACGCAAATGATAAAGTCAGAGCTTGAGTTTTTAGATATGCCGAAGGCAAAGATAGAGTTTGAATTCACCGCCGGGAAACTCACACAAACAGGGCTTGACAATGTAGAGCTGATGATTTCGGTTAACCCGGGCGAAGCGCTCAAGCCTTTGGCGAAAGTAGCCTCCGGCGGCGAGTTATCGCGGATTATGCTTGCGATAAAATGCATAACAGCGCAGTCAGAGGGGATTTCGACAATGGTGTTTGACGAAATAGACACAGGGGTTTCGGGGCGCGCCGCAGGAAAAATCGGGCAAAAGCTCCGTGAAATTTCAGCCGAAAGACAAGTTTTAGTGGTAACCCACTTAGCCCAAATCGCGGCACAGGCAGACAATCATTTGCTGATAGAAAAGAGTGCTACAGACACGGCGACATACACCGAAATAAAGAAACTGGGCACCGAAGAACGTATCCGCGAAATCGCCCGAATTCAAGTCGGCGAGAATATCACGGAGACTGCTTTACAGAACGCGAGAGAGCAAATACAGAGATCAGATGTCAGAGGTTAGAAGTCAGAATATAACCCCCGCTTCTTTTCAAAAGCGGGGGTTATCATTATTATTCGTAAACCTTTATTAAGGTCTATAAATGTTTTTGCTGAGAGGGTTAATTAGAATTTGCCGAGGATGTAAAAACGTGTAAGAACTTTTCCGGTAATACTATCAACAACATAAATATCGTTGTATCCGGGTGCTATATTATAAGTTTCAATACCATCTTTGCGATTGTCAATATATTTTCCGTAAGCCTGAGCCGCATTCATGAGTTTAATGTTTTTAGCGGTAGCAAGTTGGAATTCATACACTCCGAGTTTTAATTCAGTTGCTTTAGATGCTAACGAACTTACGTAAGTACCGCTAATTTGTTCAGCTACGTAATCGCCATTCTTATCAAAAACAGTAATGTAATTCGTCGTATATGTAGGTACGGGTGCGGGTTTAGGTGCAGGAGTAGGAGTAGGAGTAGGAGTAGGAGTAGGTGTTACTACTTCTTTAGCAACTTTGAGTTTGCAAGTTGAGCAAGTCCAATCATATGAATACTGAGTATGATATGTTTTAACACCATAAGTTGTAATTGCGATGATTTGTTTGCCGGTTTTAGCATCGCGGTATTTAGTAGTTTCAGATTTTTCTAATGTAGCTCCTAAAGGCTGATGATTGCTGATATGGTCATAACCGCTATCAACCCATCCGCGATTTTTATCATAAAATTCTATATCAGGTCCGTTTGTTTGTGTTGTGCCGTAAGAAACATAATAAGCGTCTCCGGCACAAAGAGTTAATGAAGCTTGAGCATTAATAGAAGCGTTTATTGTTTTTAATATAGTGCCTTGTGAATTAAGTATATATACATAGTTATTATAAGCCGAAACCTTAGTAGTAAAAAGCCCTGTAGTAGCAAATGAAGTTAAGAGCAAAGCAGTAAGCAGAATATAAGTCGTAAACGTTTTTGTTAGCTTCTTCATGGGGTAGCTCCTTTCAAACCATATCCGGTTTTGAAAAAATTATTTTCGGCAAGAACCATTTCTTGCTCTGTGATAATACTATACCATTTTTTTTTTTTTCTGCAAGTAAAAAACATAAATTGGTCATATATGTATCACTTTTAGTCAAAATAATATAAGTGTAATTAAATGAATAAAAAATGAGTAATTATTATATTTTAAACGTATAAAAAAGTCAAGCGTTTTTATAAAAGAAGTCATATTCGTATCAATTTCAGTCAAAATAGTATCAGGCGGCGTTCGATGACAAAATAAGTATAAATATCTAATTTTGTATTCCGCATTATATATTCTGCATTATTATGTCATAATCCTCCTCCGTCCTCATCCCCGGGTAACATTCGAGCATTTCGCCGTCTTTAAAAGTTACCACAGTCGGGATACCGATAACGCCGTATTCGTTAGCCGCGTTTTCTGATTTATCAAAATCAATGACGAATATTTTCAAGGTTTGATATTTCTTTTCCAGTTCAGCGAAAATGTCCGCGCCAGTATCGCAAAGAGTACACCAGTCGGTTCTGAAAAATAACAAAAAGTTTTCATTTTCACAAAGAACATCAGAAAGCTCATTTTCTGTAATAATTTTCATAATTACACCTTCAAAAAATAAATATGAAAATCAAAAATATAAAATGCCTTGTTTTCGGGAGAAAACAAGGCACTCATAATCTAACATCTAAACTCTAATATCTAACTTCTATGTTGCTTTTGGAATACAAATCGCATATGATGTGAGGGTCATAGCATTTGATGTGTTGTTTTTGGCGTTAGCATACCAGCCGGTGGGGGGATTGCCTGCTGTGTAGACGGGGTTGCTGGCTAAGAGATCGAGACCATCGGGGAGTTTTGTCATACTCTCTGCGCCGCCCGCTATGGCTATAGTTCCTGACGGACAATTCGCAATAATCCCGGCGCCTGAATTTGCCGCTATGGAAACTTGAGATGAAACTACCGTCGGGGTGAATAGCGGACCTGTAGCGCCGGTAGCGCCTTTTGCGCCGGTAGCGCCTGTTGCTCCTGCTGCTCCTGTAGCTCCTGTTGCTCCTGTTGCGCCTTTTGCACCTGCGACACCTTGAACGCCTTGAACACCTTGGATACCCTGAATACCTTGTGCTCCTGTTGCTCCTGTTGCTCCTGTTGAGCCGACTGCGCCTGTTGCGCCTGTTGCACCGGTTGCGCCTTTAGCACCAACTGCACCGTCTGCGCCTGCCGCGCCGGTAGCACCGGTTGCTCCTGTTGCTCCTGTTACGCCCTGTATACCTTGAACACCTTGTTCGCCTTGTAAACCGGCAGCACCTGTCGGTCCAGTAGCTCCTGTCACGCCCTGTATACCTTGAACACCTTGTTCGCCTTGTAAACCGGCAGCACCTGTAGGTCCTGTTGCACCTGTCACGCCCTGTATACCTTGAATACCCTGTTCACCTTGCAAGCCGTCTGCTCCTGTTGCGCCTGTTGCTCCGGCTTCGCCTTGAATACCCTGAACACCTTGAATACCTTGTTCTCCAGTTACTCCGGTAGCTCCTGCAACTCCGGTAGCTCCGGTTGCCCCTACAGATCCTGTAGCTCCTGTTACCCCCGTTGCTCCGGTTACGCCTTGAATTCCTTGTTCGCCTGTTGCTCCGGTCACACCGGCTGCTCCGGTTGCGCCTGTCGGTCCTGTTGCACCTTGTTCACCGCGGAGACCTTGTTCGCCCTGAATACCCTGTTCACCTTGGATGCCTTGCGGTCCTGCTGCGCCTTGTGCACCCTGAACGCCTTGTTCGCCTTGAATACCCTGAGGTCCGGCTGGTCCGATTTCACCTTGAACGCCTTGAATACCTTGAACACCTTGCGGTCCGGCAATTGTACCGACGTTTTTCCATGTTCCGGTATCTTCATCCCACACATAAACATCGGGATTAACATAATATGCATCGCCTTGCTGACCTGTAGGGTGTCGTTCTTCTAATTCTTCAAGCGTTGGTATTGAACCTTTAAGTGTACCGATAGGTCCCATTGCACCTTGAATACCTTGAGGACCTGTCGCTCCGGCTGTGCCTTGAACACCTTGTTCACCCTGAATACCCTGTTCGCCTGTAGGTCCTATCTCGCCTTGAATTCCTTGTTCGCCCTGTATGCCTTGAGGACCTTCTGCGCCGGCAGGTCCTTGATCACCTGTCGCGCCTGTCGCGCCTGTCGCTCCGGCGACACCTGTTGCGCCTGTTGCTCCCGCCGGTCCTGCCGCCCCTGTCGCACCCTGAACACCGGTTGCACCATCGGCACCTGTCGCTCCGTCTGCTCCTGTTGCGCCTTGAATACCCTGAGCACCTTGCTGTCCTTGTATGCCTTGTTCGCCTTGAATACCTTGAATACCTGTCGCGCCTGTTGCTCCGGTTGCGCCTGTCACGCCCGGTATGTCGCTTGTAATTTCAAAAGCGGTAAAAGCAGGGTCGCTGTCAGGCGTACCTGTTTGAGGGGACGATGTAACAACATACGGTTTTCCGTTATACAAAACTACAGAACCCATCGCGTAATCAGTCTTGCCGGGCAGAAAATTTTGCGCCGCATCAAGCACCGTACCGCCGGTAGCTCCTGTTGCTCCTGTTGCGCCGGCTGCTCCTGTAGCTCCTGTAGCTCCTGTAGCACCGGTAATCCCGCCGCCGCCCGAATATTCGATATCAACAACGGCTGAACCCTCCGAGACAGTAATTTCCAGAGTATCCGATGTGAATATCATTTTATCGGAAAATCTTACAGGCACAATATTGCCTTTTTCATCATGTACATTAAACAACGCAGTCCCCGGTATAATCTGACCGCCCCCGGGACAACAGCAGGCATACTGCCCGCACACCTTACACGGATAACTATATAAATTCATAATTCGAGCCTCCCAAAAGCTGATTTTATACATCATAGTATGCAACACAGAAATCAGAGGTTAGAGGTAAGAGGTCAGATTATGAAAATTTAGTTTTTCAGCTGAAAATAAAAAAAGACCCATCGGTGAATGGGAAAATAAAAAAATTGAAAAAGGCGCCACCCGGAATTGAACCGGGGATCAGGGTGTTGCAGACCCACGCCTTACCGCTTGGCTATAGCGCCGTTTTAAATATTATTATATAATATGCAAAAAATAAAATAAAATTCCACAAAAGTGGAAGATACAGGGATCGAACCTGTGACCCTCTGCTTGTAAGGCAGATGCTCTCCCAGCTGAGCTAATCTTCCAAGGCAATATCTTTGCTTCGCAAATCTGTCCTCTGTCTTCTCGCCTCTGTCCTCTGGAAAGCGGAATACGAGGCTCGAACTCGCCACCCTCGCCTTGGGAAGGCGATGCTCTACCATATGAGCTAATTCCGCAACATAGATGAACATAGATACAAAAAATCAGATGTAAGATGTTAGAATTGAACACCGGTGCTCTTGCCTCTAACCTCTCACTTCTAACCTCTATTCTGCCTCCGGACGGAATTGAACCATCGACACGGGGATTTTCAGTCCCCTGCTCTACCGACTGAGCTACAGAGGCATATTTTTTCGTAAAACACGAAAAAAAAAGCCGTAATTATGCGCAAAAGTAAGTCGCTTATTTAAGAAAAAGCGATCCGGATGGGACTCGAACCCACGACCTCCGCCGTGACAGGGCGGCGTTCTAACCAGCTGAACTACCGGACCATAACAGATGTCAGAAATCAGATGTCAGAAGTCAGACTTTTGAAAATCTAAACTTTCACTCTGAATCAACTCTGTAAGAATGGAAGATACAGGGATCGAACCTGTGACCCTCTGCTTGTAAGGCAGATGCTCTCCCAGCTGAGCTAATCTTCCATGGGAATATTTTTGCTTCGCAAATCTGACTTCTGTCCTCTGATATCTGACCTCTGTGTTGGCAGATGCTCTCCCAGCTGAGCTAATCTTCCATGGGAATATTTTTGCTTCGCAAATCTGATTTCTGTCCTCTGACATCTGACCTCAGTGTTGGAAGCGGATTACGAGGCTCGAACTCGCTACCTCCACCTTGGCAAGGTGGCGCTCTACCAAATGAGCTAAATCCGCAAAACAGATGTCAGAAATCAGAGTTGTATGATTTCTTTCACGCTCAATTATTATACACTTGTTTTGGGGATTTGTCAAGCGTTTTTTTGATATTTTCACTAATTCGGCATAATACACTAAATTTTTTTCTATGTTTATGAAAATTGTACAAAAATCAATCGTATACTTGATTAATTCTTTAAATTTTGCTATAATAAAAGTTAAAGTTTTAATTTGTCATTTTAGATAGTTTAGGATACTTAATAAATGAAACAGATATACGCCGATAATGCGGCTACTACCTTTGTTACCGACGAAATTTTGGGAGCGATGATGCCCTTTTTGACCGGGCGTTTCGGGAATCCCTCAAGTATTTACCGCCTCGGTATGGATGCTCTGCGCGGTGTTGAACACGCCCGCAAACAATGCGCCGACGCCATAGGCGCGAAACCGAACGAGATTTATTTCACCTCGGGCGGCTCTGAAGCTGATAACTGGGCTATTAAGGAAACTGCCCGCCGTCTTAAGAATGAAAGCGGCAAAAATCATATAATTACCACAAATTTTGAACACCATGCCGTCCTCCATACTTGTCAGGCACTCGAACGAGAGGGATTTGACGTTACTTATCTGCCCGTCGATGAGCGCGGGCTTATTACTGCTGCACAAGTTGAAGCCGCTTTAACAGACAAAACGGCTATCGTTTCAATAATGTATGCCAACAACGAAATCGGTACGCTCCTTCCTATAGCCGAAATCGGTGAAATTTGCCGCAATCGAAATAATAAGGTAATTTTTCATACCGATGCCGTACAAGCTGTCGGTAATATCCATATTGATGTAAAATCGCAAAATATTGATATGATGAGCGTTTCGGGGCATAAAATCCACGCGCCTAAGGGGATCGGTTTTTTATACTGTAAAAATGGTATCAATCTGCGCAATTTCATTCACGGCGGCGGACAGGAACGCGGAAAACGCGCCGGAACCGAAAATACCGCCGGAATAGCCGCACTCGGACTTGCAATGGAGATTGCTACCCGTGATATACAAGCGAAAGCCGAAAAAGTCGCGAAAATGCGTGACCGCCTTATCAGCGAACTCTCAAAAATACCCGCTTCCTGCGTAAACGGCGACTTAAAAAATCGTCTCCCGGGCAATGTCAACTTGAGTTTTATCGGCGTTGAGGGCGAAAGTCTGCTTCTGAATATGGATTTAAAAGGCATCTCTGCTTCAAGCGGCTCAGCCTGCACAAGCGGTTCGCTTGACCCGTCTCATGTGCTTTTAGCACTCGGTTTGCCGCATGAAATCGCCCATGGTTCATGCCGGATCACGATAAACGAATACAATACAGACGAAGAGATTGATATTATTATAAAAGAAGTGCCGGAGATTATTTCAAAAATCCGCTCAATGTCGCCCTTGTGGGAGGATTTTGTAAATGGCAAAGATAATGCCCAACGTTTTTTTAAATGGCTGTCGCCGATTAAATAGAAAGAAGTAAAAATATGTTATATTCAGAAAAGGTAATGGAACACTTCACAAACCCGCGCAATGTGGGTGAAATCCCCGATGCAGACGGCGTTGGAGAGGTCGGAAACGCGAAATGCGGGGATATTATGAAAATGTATCTCAAAATCGACAACGGAATTGTAACCGACTGCAAATTTAAGACATTCGGTTGCGGCGCGGCGATAGCGACTTCTTCGGCGGCAACCGAAATGATTAAAGGTCAGCCCATTGAAACCGTTATGAAACTCACAAACAAAGCCGTTATAGACAGCCTCGACGGTTTGCCCGCCCAAAAACTCCACTGCTCGGTGTTAGCTGAACAAGCCGTAAAAGCCGCGCTGTCGGATTATTATACAAAAAATGGGATTGACCCTGCACCGATACTCGGCGAAATCGGCGAATGTGCACATTGCGCTCAATAGATTATTAACAATCTGTAAATTTTTATAAACCCCTTGACAAGCAAATGCCTTTACGCTATAATGTAAAGGCATCTTCTTTACAGCGGAGGTTTTTATCGAAACATGAATACCGAAATAAAAGACCTTGGCTTTTGTAAATTATTAGATTATTACTCTGCGGTTTTGACAGACAAACAGCGCGACAGCGTTAATGCCTATTATAACGACGATTTATCGCTCGGTGAAATTGCGGCGATTGAAAACATATCACGACAGGGTGTGCGCGACAACATCAAGCGCGCCGAAGTCCTCATGACAGAACTCGAAGCGAAACTTGGTTTAATGGAAAAGGCAGAGACCTATTTTGCTTTAACCGAAACTCTAAAAGAGAAACTCGAAAAAATCACCGCCGAAATTAAAGGGCGCGGCAGTTTCGCCGCCATACAAACCGCCGTGGATGATTGTAATACGTTGATTGATACGACGATTATTTTTTAGGCGGGGCGAAAATATTTATTCTATATTGGATTTAATATCATGGCATTTGAAGGATTATCAAGCAAATTAAGTAATGTTTTCAAGCGTCTGAAAGGGCGCGGACGGCTTACCGAGGCGGACGTAAAAGAGGCTTGCCGTGAAGTGCGGCTGGCTTTGCTTGAAGCGGACGTTAACTATAAAGTTGTAAAAGATTTTACGGCGAAAATCACCGAACGCGCTGTCGGGAATGACGTTTTAGAAAGTCTTACCCCGGCGCAGATGGTTATTAAAATTGTAAACAGCGAACTCATCGCTTTAATGGGCAGTGAGAATTCCCGTATAAATTTCCCCTCAAAACCGCCTTGCGTAATAATGATGTGCGGGCTTCAAGGCTCGGGTAAAACCACTCACGCCGCTAAACTTGCCCTGAACCTCAAAAACAACGGCAAACGCCCGCTTTTGGCGGCGTGTGACGTTTACCGCCCGGCGGCAATAAATCAGCTTCAGGTTGTCGGTGAAAAAGCAGGCGTAAAAGTCTTTGAAATGGGTCAGATTAACCCTGTGACAATCGCTAAAAACGCATTGCGCCACGCAAGAGATTACGGCAATGATGTCGTTATCCTCGATACGGCGGGGCGCCTTCATATTGATGAAGAACTGATGGACGAACTCCGTCAGATAAAAGAAGAAACACAGCCTTCTGAAATAATGCTTGTGGTTGACGCTATGACGGGGCAAGATGCCGTGACAGTCGCGAAAACCTTTAATGAAACGCTGGGTATAGACAGTATTCTGATGTCAAAACTCGACTCCGACACACGCGGCGGTGCTGCTTTGTCCGTTTTAGCGGTAACAGGACGTCCGATAAAATTCGTCGGAACAGGCGAAAAACTGACGGATTTTGAGCCGTTCCATCCGGAGCGCATGGCTTCGCGAATTTTAGGGATGGGCGACGTTCTCACGCTGATTGAGCGCGCCGAATCAGCCGTTTCCGAAAAGGACGCACAGCGGCTTGTCGGGAAACTCAAAAACGAAGGTTTTGACATGAATGATTTGCTCGACCAAATGCAGCAGATTAAAAAGATGGGACCTTTAAAACAAATTTTAGGTATGATACCCGGTGTAGCGGGAAAAATCAACGAAGATGATTTAGACAATGTGAACATGGGCAGGGTAGAAGCATTAATTCAATCAATGACCCCGGCAGAGCGTTCACAGCCGTCAATAATAAACCCCTCAAGGAAACGCCGCATAGCAAAAGGCTCGGGCAACGATGTTTCAGACGTAAACCGCCTCATTAAACAATTTGAAGAAATGCAGAAAATGATGAAGCAAATGGGCTTTATCGGCAAAGGGAAAAAACGGAGAATGTTCCCCGGGATGATGGGATTCAGATAACAGAATACAGAATACAGAATACAGAATACAGAATAAAGAATACAGAATACAGATTATGACCCTCACAGATTTCAGCTGAAATCAACATCTTCTAATCGTGGACGAGTTAAGAAGTTGCTTAAAGTGGTTATATTGAATGGGTGAGAAAGACTAAATCGCGCAGCTTGGCAACCCCACAGGGGGAGAGGGAGAGGGGGGTGTCGGGGGTGAGAGGGAGAGGGGGCGGCGTCACGCCTGCCACCCCGAATAGCCGCCCCCTCTCCCTCTTGCCCCTGACAAGTTCATGCAAACGTGACATTCACGACATTCATATTGACAATCATCCGACATTCAAACGCGACATTCACAGACATTCATATGACATCGAAGCAGTGACATTCAAGCAGGCAAACCCGCCGGTTAAATATCTTTAGTCTAATATAATTTTTAATATATATTTTTTAGGAGAAATTCACAATGGCAGTAAAAATCAGGCTCAGAAGACTGGGCGCAAAGAAGAACCCTTTTTATCGTATAGTAGTAGCAGATTCGCGTTATCCGCGTGACGGCAGATTTATCGAAGAACTGGGCTATTATGACCCTATGAAAGAGACAGACAACATAAAAATCGACACCGAAGCGGCTAAGAAATGGCTTTTAAACGGCGCGCAGCCCACTGATACAGTTAAGAAAATTTTAGTTAAAAACGGCGTGACACTTTAAGATACCGAAAGTTTTAAAAAAACCGTTTTGGAGTAACAAAATGAAAGAACTCTTACGCACAATAGTTGAGGGGCTTGTGAATCAGCCCGACAAGGCGGAAATCACTGAAGATGAACCGAATGAAAGCGGCATCATAGTGTTTCACCTTAAAGTAGAACCTGATGATATGGGCAGAGTAATCGGCAAACAAGGGCGCATAGCGAAAGCCATTCGCAGTGTTATGCGCGCATATGCCGGGAAACTGGGCAAAAAAGTTATGGTTGAAATTGATGAATGAAAGGCGGCAAAATAGATGGCAACAGCGACTTTCGGGGTATTTGAAATAATAATCGGGGCGTTGCTCCTTTTACTCGCGTTAGCGGTAATTCTTTTTACCGTGGTTCAAACACCGAAACAGCAGAATATGGGTTCTGCATTCGGCGGCGGCGAATCTGACAATTTCTACGGGAAAAACGGAAACGGCGGCAGTTCAAAAGAAGCAGCCCTACAGCGTATTACAAAAATAGCAGGCGTTATCTTCTTCCTACTGCTTATTGCCGTGAACGTAGTAGCGGTTATAAAATAGAAGTTAGAAGTTAGACGTTAGATGTTAGAATATGACCGCCCGGTTTTCAATGAAAATCGGGCGGTTTTTGTTTATTTTTGTAGGGGGCGATGTCCACATCGCCCCGTTACCACCATTTTTAACAAATGGGCGGAATTGCCGGTAAACGGGCGGATGTGGACATCCGCCCCTGCATAATCTGCTCTTAAAGTTTCATAAATTTCGCTACATCTGTTACTATCACCGTTGCGCCGCCGACGGTAACTTCAATCGGCAAAACAGCGGGCTGAGTTACGCCCTCCATAATGATAGTCTGGTCGCCGGGGACGGTTTGGCGGCGTTTGCGGCTGTATTTACTGATAATATTTACGATATCGTCAACCTTTTCATCGTCATCACAAATCATAAATGTAGTGTTGCCGCTGCCTAAAAAGCCGCCTGTGGTGGCAAGTTTTGTAACATAATAGCCCGATTTCGTTAAATTCGTGAGTACTGCTTTGCTGTCGTCGCGGTTCACAATAGCATAAATAAGTTTCATTCGCTTTGCCCACACTTTCTCATTAATTTTATTTATTTACAGTTATAAAGTTTAAAATTTATTCACTTTTTCCGCATTTTCTGATTAAAGAATCCGTAATCTCAAATTCGGGTTTTATTTTGAGCATAGCAAGCGCGGATTTTACTGTTTCCATTTCTTCTGACGTATTTCCCGCTGAAAACATCAGTATCACTATAAATCCTTCATCAGATTTTAAGAGAAGCTCCGGTTCAATGCGTAATTCCTCAAATATCGGCGCAGGGTCTGTCTCCGATAAAAATACACATTTGAGCGGTTCTGCCGTCGTAATCCCGAAAGCTGATTTAATCTCTAAAACCTTGTCGGCAATTTTTGTTAAACTGTATGTAAATTCAGGTCTTGATATTACACTGTTCGCGTAATCTAAAGACTGTAATATCAAATAAGACGGCGATGTAGAACCGAAAAGTATCATCTTTTGTTTTGCGCGAGAGCAGTATACAGGGTTATTGATATGCAGATACGCGCCGCCTGTCAGAACCGGCAGTGTCTTATGCGCAGAATCACAGCAGAGGTCGGCTAAGCACTTGTTCGGATGTGCTAAGCCGTCGTCTAAGAAATTCAAATACGCGCCGTGAGCATTGTCGGCGATTAAAACCTTGCCGTGAAAATGCGTAATCGCCGCTATATCACGTACATTCTCTAAAGCCCCCAAATAGTCCACAGCCGTTATAAAAACCGCTTTCGCCTCAGGGTGTCTCGTCAATGCCGCCTGAAGAAAGCGGGCATTTTTAATTTTTACAGGGATAATTCCTAACAGATAACAGCCGTCATTAAACGAGCGGTGAGTATCGCCGATAACTATCACCGTGTCGCCGCGGTTACAAGTCATAGCGAGCATTGTTTTTATGCAAATTGATGAGCCTTCTGTTGAATAAACCGTCTCTAAACTCCCGAAGATATCGGAAGCGTTTTGTTCGGACTGCTTTATAATGCCGTCTGCCCTGTAAAGGTAGTCAGCACCGCGAATTTCGGTGATATCAAGTTTCGCCGTATCGCCGAAATAGGGGATAATCCCTTTAGCCCCCGGCATATGGAGGCGAATGGTGTTTTTTTTGGAATATTCAGTTACAAAATCGCATATCGGGGTGGTCATTTTTTACCTTTTAATAAATTTCGTGTGGGGCGGATTTTGCGGGAACGGGCGGATGTGGACATCCGCCCCTACGAAACAGAGGACAGATTATAAATTTAAAGTTTTATCAGAAATCAAGGAACTACGAAGCGTGGACGAGCTAAGATGCTGCTTGAAGTGAATATACAAAACGGGTGAGTAAGACTAAATCGCGCAGCTTGGTAACCCCACAGGGGGTGAGAGGGTTGGGGGTGTCGGGGGATAGGGAGAGAGGGGGCGGCGTCACGCCTGCCACTCTAAATAGCCGCTCCCTCTCTCCCTGTCCCCTGACAAAGTCATGCAAACGTGACATTCACGACATTCATATAACATTCATCCGACATTCAAACGCGACATTCAAACTCTGATATCTAACCTCTGACTTCTTACATCTGCGTTAGCTGTGATTCATGCTTCTTAAAGAAATCAAACCTCGGCTCTAAGAATTTACACTCGTGTTCGTTTTCGTTTTCAAAAATTTCGGCGGGGGTCTTAAAAATATTGTCCCAATTATAAATACTCTCGGGCAGGTTTAAATATTCATCAACGAGTGCTACGCCGTCGGGCACTATCGGGTGAAGTAAGGTTTGACATACTCTGATGCCGTGGAAAACGTCAATCAGCCATTGTTTTTGGCGGACTGTATCGCCGTCTTTGTCGGTTGCCGCCTTTTCACGTGACATTATTTTACTGATTTTACGGATAAACGTATCTAAAACATAGCTTACCTGATGAAATTCCATGCGGTACATAAAATTTTCATACGTGAGTATTGCTTCATCGGCGGCGTTTTTCATTTCATCGGAAACGTCGCCGAGGGGCATTTTTATACCGGCTGATTGAATTTGATATAAAACCGTGCGGATAATGCGGTTATAGACATTGTTTAAGAGGAAACCCTCTTTTACCACAGGGTCTGAGTCTTCGGGTTTTGCTGTCGGATTAAAGGGTTTGGGCATGAAGCTTACAGAACCCTTGCTCAAGCCTAAAGAGAAAAAGTGCATACGCAGTTGTTCGGCGGTGTAGTAGAGCAGTAAATCATCAGCCATGGGCGGTTTAATTTCACCGCTTGAGGAGGCCTTTTTATCCAAAAACAGAATATGATGATTTGCCGCAAAAACCGACATTTGAAGCTCGCCGTCACGGGGCAAATGAATATCCGTGCCGTTATATGACATAAACATTCCGGGTTGGGCAACACAGTAAAAGTAGATGTTGTCCTGTCCGATAAATTGGTAAATGCCGCTGTCAGTGCTGCACCAAAAGTCTTTCCAGTTATCGCGGGGGCGCCCGCTTGATTCTAAGTAGGCTTGCGTAAATGAAATCGGTGCCCAAAGGGATTCCGGCCATACCCAGACGGTAGATTCTTCGCCGTCAAGCACAGGGGATTCAAGGCTCCATTCACAGTTGCCGGTAATACGAAACGGCACAAGGGTTTTCCCTGTGCGGATACGCGCCCCGTCCGCGCACAGCAAATCAGCAGCGCACTCACGGTCGGCAAGTTTTTCAAATTTCAGCGTAAACGAAGACTTTTTCCCGTCCGTGATAAATTCATGAGGCGGCATCTTCTCGGCAATCGCCCTATAAATATCCAAATAATCATTCATCACATAGATACAGGGCGGCTCTAAAAACTCCGCGACGGTTTTTGTTACAACAGGGCGGACGTTGGGTTTTGAGCGTTCGGAGTCGTTCCATTGTTTTAAGATTTCGCGTTCGCGGGGTAATTTATAATAGAAATTGGAAACACATTTCATAACAGGCGTTTCACCTGTTACCGTACTTTTCGGATTAATGAGGTCACGCGGGAGATAGGAGTGCCCGAGGTCACATTCATCAGCATATGCTTTTGAGGACTGACAGCCTTCAACGGGACATCTGCCGATAACCTGCCGTCCGTTTAAGAAAGTTTGCGCTTTTTCGTCGTAAAATTGTTCTGTGGTAATTTTTTCGAGGGCATTATTTTCGTAGAGCTGCAAAATGAATTCTTTGGTAAATTCGGCATGAATTTCACCGGCTCTGCCCAGCCCCGAGCCGTCGAAGATATTCGGGCTTATGTTATATTTGCGGAGGGTTTCTTTGTGTGCCTTATTATTGGCGGCAACAAAGTCGGTTATAGTGCCGGTGAAGCCGTCCTCTTTGAGTTTGCGGTAACTTTCGGCGATAGGCGAACCATAGCAGTCTGTGCCGGAGACGAAAATTACGTTTTCATACCCGATTCTGTCGCGCAAAAACCGCGCAAACACATCGGCGAACACAAACACGCCGCCGATATGTCCGAAGTGTAAAAGTTTATTCCCATAAGGCATTCCGCCGGTAATTACCGCCCGCTTGGGGAATGAGGGGCGGGTTTCTTTAGATAATTGAGTTTTCATTATTTTAATTTCGCGATGGAAGTCTTTTAGAATTCTTAACACGCTCACCGCGTAGAAGATTTTAGTTAATTTAATTTTTTTATATATTTCCGGGGAAGATAGTCAATTCTGTAGGGGCGACCGCCCTCGGTCGCCCGCAACACAGAAGACTGATGTCAGATGTCAGATTACAAATGCCGCGTTTATCAGTAAACCGCACAGTGTTTAGAATGTGCGGGCGGGCGAGGTCGCCCGCCCCTACAGGACATTCATTCTGACGTTCAAACGGACATTCACATTCTGTCCTCTGTCCTCTGACTTCTGACCTCTGTTCTGACTTCTGACCTCTGTGTTGACTATGAAATAGTCAACATCGCCATGTCACCGTTGCCGCTTAGGCTGCTCATTTTTGCGGATTGCATATAGCGCGTAGCGTAGCGGTTGTCTTTGTTTGAGAGGTAGAAAGTTCTGTCAAAACAAGCGATAATTTCAGCGAAATCGTCGTCGTCTTTGGGCTGAGTTGTTGTAATTAAGATTTTGAGGGCGTTAAAGAGTGCATTAAAGAATACAAAATTCTCCCAAATGCCCATTTCAGGCACTGCGAAAGGCATTGCCATTGTCCAGACATAGTTAACGAGAATGTTAGTGAAGATATTCCCGCGCTGTTCAAGGTAGTTTTCTGCGAATTTCGCACGTTTATCTATATATTTAGGGAAGTCCATTAAATTCATTGTTTCAGGACCGGAAATACCCAAACCGGAGTAAACACGCCCCATCATATGCTTCCATTCGGAGGTCTTTTCAAGACGTTTGAGGAAATTTATACCGTCCGTTAAAGAATAAGCCGGATTAACCGTAATACCCTCAAAGAATTTAAGGATACCCATAAAGTCGGGCATTGATATCGTTTTTTCACAAAAACCGGGAATCAAATCCTGCTGATACTGATCAACCATTCCCTGTATGGTTTTTAAGGTGTAATTAAGGATAAGCAGCCGCCTGTCGAGGCTCCACTCGGCGTTTTGGAGAACACCCATTATCAGAGTGCGAATACTCCAAAAATGCTCCATAACCGGGAAACGCGCAACAAGCTCCTCGGCGTTCTTTCTGAATTCAGGCTCACGCTCGGGGTCGTCGATAATCACACGGTTAAACGCTATAGGGTCTGTTATCCCCATTAGACGCTTAACGACAGCAGGGTCGTTTAAAAGCACAACATAATCAATCGAATAGGGCGAAATCACGATACTCGTGTTGCCGCGCCCGCCGACACGCGATTTTACGTCTACAAATTCTTTGAAGAAAAACGGGGTTATTACAGGAATTGACATTTTAACATTCTCCGCATTTAATTTAGTTTATCAGTGTTTAAAGTTTATTATAACATAATATTACGCAAAAATCAACTGAAATTAGCAAAATAACTTAATATTTATGGCAAAACCTTAATCCCTCCGCCTGAAATCTTTAATATTTCACCGTTTCTGTCAACAATTAGTCTGCCATAATCGTCTATATCAATAGCTTTTGCTGTGTAAATTTCTTTCCCTTCGGTAACTTCAACGGTTTTTCCTAAGACGAAAGAGCCGGATTTGTAGTCTTTTATGAGTTTTTTCGGCTGAGTTTCGGCTTCTTTGAGGCGTTTTTCGAGGTTATTTAAAAGTGTTGCGGCGACAGTGTTTCTGCTGTAGATTTTCCCTGTTTCGGTTAATAATGAGGCGGCAATATCTGCTAATTTCTCAGGGAAATGCGAAATATTTACATTCAGCCCGATACCGATTATCGCCCACGACAGAACGCCCGCTTCCACATTTATTGAAGCTTCCGTCAAGATACCGCAAAGCTTTTTCCCGTCGGGCGTTACAATATCATTTACCCACTTTATTTGTGCCGTAACCCCGAATTTCGACAGCGTATCCGCCACAGCACAAGCCGCCGCAACAGTCAAAAGCGGCGATTTTTCAGCCCTCAAAGCCGGGGTGAGAAAAATGCTCATATAAAGTCCCGTGCCGGCAGGCGAAAAAAACGGGCGCAAAAAACGCCCGCGCCCGTTAGTCTGACGGTCGGTTATGATTGTTTCACCATTCGATAGCCCGGTTTCATTTTTTAATACGTCTTTTAAAACATCTATAGTAGATTTTTCTACCGGCGTAATACGAAGACTATGCCCTATAAAATCGGTTTTAAGGGCTTTTTTGATTTCATCTTCCGACAAAATATCGTATTCTAAGCCCAGCATATAGCCTTGAGGCTTAAAAGACTGAATTTCATAACCCTCATCGCGCAGAGAATTTATCTTTTGATGAACATATGCTCTGGAGACATCCATCTCTTTGCCGATGTCACTGCCGCTGATGATTTTACCGCGTTCGCGGCGCAATATGTTTAGTATTCTTAATTTGTTTGCGTTCATAATTTTAAGTTCCTGTAATTTATAAATTCACATTTTTCATTAACCCCGATAATATGTAAATATCTGTATTATCTTTGGAGCTATTAATGATAAATCTATTAATGCTGATTTTAGTAGTAACAGCGGACGGTTTCGCGGCGGCTGTGGCAATGGGCGGGAGCGGTGTGCGCATACCGTGGCGGTCGGCGGTCGTGATAGCTTTTACGGGGACATTATTTTTAGGGGTTTCGGCGATTTTTTCAGAGACGTTAGCACAATTTATACCCGAAACAATATGCAAAATAACATCTGCACTGCTGCTATCTATGCTCGGGCTGTATAATATTTTCAAAGATTTTTTGCGCAAAAAATATGAACCTGATATGAAAGACGAAGACCCGGCAATCGTATTTTTAGATGAAATCAAAGCCGATACCGATAAAAACAAGATAATTTCAATAAAAGAATCGGTACTGCTCTCAGCGGCACTCTCAGCGGATTCCCTTATAGTAGGAGCACTAAGCAGCGGTATAATCGGAGAAACTCCTCTGTGGGCGGTTCTTCTGATAATTTTCGCCGCCGGACTTATCCTCATTAAAGGCGGCAACCGCTTAGGTCTCAAAGCCGCCAAAATAATGAATTTCGACTTAACTAAACTCTGCGGAGTAATTTTGATTATTTTCGGGATTTTGAATTTTTTCTGATACATATATTATAACACAAAAAAAAATATTGTCAAGACAAACAGAAATCAGATATCAGAAGACAGAGGTCAGAACACAGAGGTCAGATTATGACCGCCGCGTTTTCAATGAAAAACGCGGCGATTTCATTTTTTCTTGTATGTTGCTTGAAGTGAATATACTGAACGGGTGAGTAAGACTAAATTAAGCAGCTTGGCAAGCTGCGAAGGGGGAGAGGGAGTTGGGGGTGTCGGGGGATAGAGGGAGAGGGGGCGGCGGGGTAATACCGCCTCAGATAGCCGCCCCCTCTCCCTCTGTCCCCTGACAAAGTCATGCAAACGGACATTCACGACATTCATATGACATTCAAACGTGACAATCATATTGACATTCAAACGGACATTCACAGACATTCACAGACATTCATACGACATTCATATTGACATTCAAATGTGACATTCACATCATCCCAAAAGAAATTCTATCTTTTATTCCCAAAAATCGCCTGCAAAATCGGCGCAGATACTGCAAACCCCACCGAAATCAAAATCTGAATCGGACTCAACGCTACAGTCGAAAAAATCAACTGCAACGCCGGAATGTAAATCGCCGCCGCTATAATTAAAAGCGAAGACAATACCGCGAATATAAGTTTCGGATTGTTTTTATAATCAACCGTGAAAATATTGCGCCTCTCACTTTTACATTCAAAAACGTGCATAAGCTGTGACAATACAAGTGTGAGAAGTGCGCCTGTGCGTGCAATGTTTACGTCCCCGAATTTTGTGATTAAGACGCTGAATACACCGAGGGTCAAAAGCCCTATGAGAATACCGCGGAAAATGATTTTGCCCATAAGTCCGCCGGCGAAAAAGCTGTCAGAAGCTTTGCGGGGCGGCTTTTTCATTTCATCAGGCGATACAGGCTCAATTCCGAGTGCGACAGCCGGCAAACCGTCTGTAACCAAATTCACGAGTAAAATCTGTGTCGGCAAGAGAACCATCGGCATACCCATTATGATACCTAAAAACATTGTCAAAACTTCACCGATATTACAAGAAAGGAGATAGCGGACAAATTTCCGTATATTTGAGTAAATCCCGCGCCCCTGTTCTACAGCCGAAACAAGGGTTGCGAAATTGTCGTCAAGAAGCACTAAATCTGCCGCCTGTTTAGTTACATCAGTGCCTGTGATGCCCATCGCGACACCGATGTCCGCTTCTTTTACAGCCGGTGCATCGTTCACACCATCGCCTGTCATAGCTACGATCTTGCCGCTCTTTTTGAATGCTCTTACAATTCTGAGTTTATCTGCCGGACTGACACGCGCAAATACAGAAGTCCTTAATACGCATTTTTCAAGTTCAACGTCCGACATTTTTTCGAGTTCATTGCCCGTAACAACCAAATCGCCCTCTTTTAAAATACCTGCCTGACGTGCTACAGCGGCGGCGGTGTTTTTGTGGTCGCCTGTAATCATTACGGTTTTTATTGAGGCGGCTTTACAGAGTTTTACAGCCTGTTTTGCTTCGGCTCTGGGCGGGTCAATCATGCCCATCAGCCCCAAAAAGGTATTGCCGCCGTCAGAGGCGGAGAGATTTTTACACTCTTTTTCGGCAAAAGCTAAAACTCGCAAAGCATCAGCCGCCATTTCATCAGCCGCTTTGAGGATTTTGCGCTTAATCCCCATTGTGAGCGGTACTGCTCCCCCGTTTGTCATTATAAATGAGCATTTATTCAGTATAACATCTGCCGAGCCTTTTAAAAATGCAGTATTCCCGCCCGGGCGCGACGCTAAAACCGCCATATATCTCGTGTCCGAATCAAATGGGATTTCGTCAATCTTCGGGAAATCCACGTTCTCTGCGGTGAAACCGCATTTCGCGGCGGCTACCAAAATCGCTGTCTCCGTAGGGTCGCCGAAAACTTCCCATTCGCCGCCCGATACATTGCCTCTTGCGCGTGAAACGTTAGCACCTTTCGGGGTAATTTTACTATTTTCACATATTACGCCGCAAACGCAAATTTCAGACAATGACTTATCGGACATAGGATTAAGGGATTGACCCGAGACGGTAACACTGCCGTTCATCTTGTGCCCCGTGCCGCTTATGTCAAAGAATTTCCCGCCTGCGAATACTTTCGAGACAGTCATTTTGTTTTCGGTAACAGTCCCTGTTTTGTCGGTGCAAATTACCTCCGCACAGCCTAAAGTTTCAACCGAATGAAGTTTATGCACTAAAGCATTTTTGCGGAGCATACGCCTTACGGCTAACGCCAGTGCAATAGTTACAGTCGCGGGTAAACCCTCGGGGATTGCCGCAATAGCGATAGTTATACCTGTCATCAGCATAGCCAAAACAGGCTCGCCGCGAAGAATCCCGGCAAGTGTCACTACTATGCAAACAATTAAACAAATCAAAGCTACAGCTTTGCCGAGTTCAGCTAAACGTTTTTGAAGCGGTGTAAGTTCCGGTTCGATATCCTTTAAAAGACCCGAAATTTTCCCCATTTGAGTGTTTAATCCCGTTGCAATAACGGTTGCTTCGGCGTTGCCTTTGGTAATTACCGTCCCCATATAGAGGATATTCGGTTTGCCGATGGCGTTGTCGGTGTCTTGTGTGTCGGTAACGGACTTCCCGACGGCGTGAGACTCACCTGTGAGGATACTTTCTTCTGCGTAAAGCCCTTTTGATACCCGCAGACAACAATCCGCCGGAATCCGATCACCCGCCTCAAGCAGAACAACATCACGCGGGACAAGCTCAGAAGCCGGAATAACGGTTACGCGGTTATCGCGGTAAACTTTAGCCGCCGGAGCCGCCATTTCTTTTAAAGCCTGTAGGGTTTTCTCGGTTTTCATCTCCTGAGTGAAACCGATTATCGCGTTCGCTAAAACGATAATTATAATTGTCCCGGCATCATAGACTTCCCCCAAAAACACCGAAACCGCCGTTGCCGCAAGCAGAATGAGCACCATTATATCCCGAAACTGCGTAAAAAACACCTTCGCGGCATTAGTTTTTTTGGTATCGGCAAGGGTATTTTCTCCGTGGAGAGAGAGGGCTTCCTCTGCCTGTTCGGAGGAAAGCCCTTTAATTATGCTCTGTCGGGTATAGGATTTATCTAAAACATTAACCATACGAGGCTCCTTAATTTTTGGTAATCTCGTATAATTATATTAATCATTAAAAAATATTAGTACAAGCCGATACAGAAATCAGATGTGAATGTCCGTTTGGATGTCATATGAATGTCCATTTGAATGTCGGATGAATGTCTGTGAATGTTGCGTTTGAATGTCAATATGAATGTCAGAATGAATGTTGTATGAATGTCGTGAATGTCACGTTTGCATGAACTTGTCAGGGGCAAGAGGGAGAGGGGGCGGCTATCTGAGGCGGTATTACCCCGCCGCCCCCTCTCCCTCTCACCCCCGCACTAACTTGTTAGTGCTTGACACGTCCCCCTCTCCCTCTCCCCCTGTGGGGTTGCCAAGCAGCTTAATTTAGTCTTACTCACCCGTTCAGTATATTCACTTCAAGCGACATACAAGAAAAAAAGAACGCCCGGATGTTACCAAATCCGGGCGATTGTTATTTATTTTTTTATATTTTCTATCTCTTTATCCACTTGTTTCGCAACATCTCTTGCCGGGTTAAAAATACTGTCATAGCGGTATAAGGCATAGCCGCTGTAGTTTTTCAGGGATTTTGCGGCTTCTATTTGGCGGGCTAAAATGTCGGTGTTTTCTATCCATTCATTTTTGCCGCCGCCTGCCCATGTGTCCTCAAGACCGATTTTATAGGGTGAAAGCCCTGTAACAAGTTTTACGGCGGGGTTTGTAACTAAATTGCTCCAGCTTTCTATTGTTTGTGCGTAGGGTGCGGTACTGTTTTCAAAACCGAAATAAACTTGCGGCAATATATAGTCACAATATCCCTTCTCGGTAGCCCATGTATAAATATCCGCCGAAATTTCTGTGTTATTTTCAAATAACCCTTGGGGCGAAATCCCGAAAACCGCGTCCGGGTTCGTTTCATGCACCGCGTTGTAAATTTTCTTTACCATTCGGTTGACATTACCCTTACGCCAATCGGAGAGGGTGAGTGTTGTGCCGCTCTGTTTGTATGCCGACTTGTCAAACTCCGCCGACTCTGTCGGGTAAAAATAATCATCAACCTGAATTCCGTCTACGTTATAGTTCCCGACAATCTCTCTTACCCCCGCCGTAATCAAGTCTACAGGCTCATTATAACACGGATTTAAATACCATTTATCGGCTGATTTTACAATATACTCTCCGTTATATAAATCAGAATTATACCATTGTTTATATAAGAAATCTGCCGATACCGCTTTAATTTGACTGTCAGAACCAATCCGCATAGGATTAATCCATGCGTGAACCGACAAACCTCTGTCGTGGGCTGATTTTATAATTACACTGAGGGGGTCATAAGACATTTCGCCGCCGATTTGTCCGTCAAATTGTTCACCCGACGGGTACAGTTCTGATTTATAATAGGCATCCCCGAACGCCCGAACCTGAACGTAAACCGTATTAAACCCCAAACTCACAACATTATCAAAAGCCTCATTGATGTTCTGCGTAAATTCGGATTTGGTTTTCCCTTTCATCATCGTGCCCCATTCTAAATAGGTGAACCAAAAACCTTTCTGCTCGGCGTAATTTAAGGTATTATAGCCGTTGACTATATTGCTTACCGGCAAAGAAACAGTTGTTGTAACAGGCGCGGGGGTTGTGGTTATTGTTGTTGTTGTTGCTGCGGTGGTAGTTGTAACAGGCGGTGTTGTTGTAACTGTAGTTGTTGTTGCCGTGGTTTCGGGTGTTGTAGTTGTTTCGGTTTCGGTGGTAATTTCGGCGGTTGTTGTCGTAATTTCAGGTGTTGTTGTTTCGGTTGTTACAGCAATTGTTTGTGTTGTTGCTGAACTCGAAACAACCGGCAGTGAAAACTCCGGTGCAGAAGCAGTCTCTGCGGACGTAATTCTCACTTTCCCGTGCCCGCCAATCCTCTGACAACCGGTAAGCATAATCAATAATATTACAAATAGTATAATTGAACGTATTTTAAACATAATTTAAATTCTTTCGTAAGGGCGAAATTTGCTTCGCCCTTACAATTATTATAGAATAAATTCAATAAAAAGTCAATAACCTGTAACCTGTAAAATTTTAGAATATTAAAATTACGGAAATTTGCACAAAAACATTATAATAATTTATGCAAAGTCACGAAATTTTATAAAAATTGTTTAGAAAAATTGTATTTTTATAAAATTTGTGTTATGATTAAATATATAAATTTTAACTTAACATTTCATTAAAATAAAAAAACCTCAGCGGGAGAGTTTATGAATAAATCTCAAAAACCCAAGGTGTCAAGGCTCGCAAAAAAATTAACGATAAATTTTATGACAGCGTGTCTGTGTTTGATTTTCGCCTTTTCAGTTTATGCTTACATATTGACTACGCTTAATTCCGAGACAACTGTGCGCGAACGTATAAATTCCGTAGGGCACCTTACGTCGGGGCTTACACGCGATTTTATATCTGAAAAAACAGCCGCGCTCAATAGATTTTCGGATAACACGCAGATTTATTCATTTGTATCGGCACTCCGCGGAATGGGTTCCGAAGCCTTCAGCGATTCGGATTTTTCGGGAATAGCGGCGGCTGTGAATTCTTTGTCGTCTTTTGACGCCGATGTTTCGGCACCGTGGATTATGCTCTCCGATTCGGGTTATGTCTATTCGTCAAACGGCAGACGCCCCTATAATATTGAATACGATATACGCGGTCAGTCATGGTATAAAAAACTCACCGCTTCGGGAATGCTTACAACCGGCGCAACATTTTCCTATGACAGTATGTTTACGCCGGGTGAGCAAGTGTTTTCTATCTTCAAGCCGATTTATGACAACGGCAATCTTGTTGCATATTGCGGTATTGAAGTTCCGACGAAGTCCCTTACGGGACTGATGGATAACTATATCTCGGATTCTGCCTCATTCCCGATTATCAGCAGTTCAGGCGCTGTTATATACGCACCGACGAATAATGAGAATTTCAACAAAAAGTATAATGTTGATTTTCCGCCTGTTTCGGGGCTTGTTTATCGTACAGCAAGCTATGATCAGGGTGCGGCTTCGTTTGAATATGATGATAAAAATACTTTGCACTATTATCTTGACTCAACCTCTGTGAGCGGGTGGGATATTATTGTAATTTTTGATACCACGGCAATTGACGGCGACGCAATAAATGTGGTAATTCAGCAAATCTCTGTTTTAACGCTGATGGCTATAATTTTCTTTATCGCCGTGAACAGTTTATTCCGACGGAAACTGTTGCCTCTCTCGGCTATCGTAGATACCGCCGCGAAATTCTCCGAAGGCGATTTTGATGTTCATCCCGATTTAAGCAAAACCGAAAAACGCGGCGAGCTACCCGAAATTTTAACTAATTTAACAAAAACCTCAAAGATTATTACAGAAAACGAATTGAAACTTCAAAACGCCTCCTGTATTGACATAGAAACCCTATTGCCGAACCGCGCAATGCTTTTGTCGGATATGGAAGAACGGATTGAAACCATTTCGGGGACAGGCAGCGGCGAAAAATTTGCAGTGCTGTTTGCAGATATTGACAATTTCCGCTGGTTAAATGAGACATTCGGGCATCGTTTCGGCGACGCGGCACTTCGGGCATTCGCCAAACGCTTAAGTGAAGAAGTCGGTTCGGTAGGTAATGTATATCGTTACAGCGGCGATGAATTCATTGTTTTGATACCCTTTGAGAGTATAGAATCCGTTAAACTGCTGACAGAGAGTATTCGTGCGGCTTTCAGTAATCCTTTGAGAGTTGAGGAAACAGATATTTACTTCCGTTTTTCTGTCGGTGTCGCCCTTTACCCGGACGACGAAAAAATGACGGATGACCTGCTGCGCAAAGCCGATGCGGCTATGCATACAGCGAAAGAAAACGGCAAAAACTGTACAGTTTATACGCCCAAAGACGCGCCGGGAACACCGCCGCGCAAGGCATATATTGCACAAGCTCTGACTTCGGCGTTAACACACCGTGAAATGTATCTTAAATTCCAGCCGATAGTGCCGATGAAGACAGGCGGCATATACGGCTTTGAAGCATTGCTTCGGTGGCAGTCAAAAGATTTCGGCAATATCCCGCCCTCTGACTTCATAAACATAGCCGAAGAATCGGGCGAAATAGTACAGCTCGGTATGTGGATATTTGAAAATGCCTGCCGTTTTGTACAGACGGCGAAGAATCTGACGGGCAAAGACATAACTGTTTCTGTAAATGTTTCGCCGACTCAGCTTATGCAAAAGGGCTATTTACACCACATCAAAAACGTACTTGACATTTCGAGTATTAATCCTTCTCACATCTTTATAGAAATTACGGAAGGCGTGTTATCGTCTTTTGTAGGCGAACATAAGGGGATTGTTGAAGCAATAATTGATATGGGTATTTCTATAGCACTTGACGATTTCGGGACGGGATATTCATCGCTTTCAAACCTCAAGAATTTACCTGTTAAGTGTCTCAAAATAGACAAATCGTTCATAGATACAGCCGGTGAAGCGCGAAGCGATGCTGTTACGGACAGTCTCATTGATTTAGTTCACACTTTAGGCATAATCACGATTGCAGAGGGTGTAGAGACCGTAGAACAATTTGAAAAACTCCGCGATATGAATTGTGACTATATGCAAGGCTACCTCATGAGCAAACCCTTAACCGAAAACGAAGCGGTAGAGTTCATAAACCGCTTTGAATCAGGTGAAATTTTGACGGAAGAAATAATAAAACAGCAGACAGAAGCGAGAGGACAGAAGACAGAACAGAGGACAGAGGACAGAATACAGAATACAGAGTACAGAGTACAGAATACAGATAAAGAACGCGCGGATTTTGCTTGAAATCTATAATTCCCGAAGTGCGGACGAGCTAAGAAATTGCTTGAAGTGAATATACTGAACGGGTGAGTAAGACTAAATTAAGCAGCTTGGTAACCCCACAGGGGGTGAGAGGGTTGGGGGTGTCGGGGGATAGGGAGAGAGGGGGCGGCGTTACGCCTGCCACGATAAATAGCCGCCCCCTCTCTCCCTGTCCCCTGACAAAGTTCATGCAAACGGACATTCACGACATTCATATGACATTCATATTGACATTCATTCTGACATTCATCCGACATTCAAACGCGACATTCACAAAAATAAATTTTTAAATTTTACAACGCCCCCTGCACAGAAAACAATTTTTTCTTCTTGACAATTTTCATACCTTATGCTATAATAACCTTACGTTAATTGAATTCTTTTTCAGCGATACAGACTATTTTATAAGCTAAATTGCCCAAACCAAATCCTTGAGGGGTACATATGAGTAAACTCAGTTTCAGTCTGGCACTGAAAATTTTGATAGCTTCGGCTGTCGCACTCTTAATCGTTACGATTACAGGGTTTATTTTCGGCTCATCGTCAATCGGCATACGTATACTCACCGCATTCGTTACATTCGTGTTTTTCGGAGCGGCTGTCGGGGCGTATGCTTACTTTCTCATTAATAAAGAGATTGCGGCACCTGTTTCAAAAATTACCGACAATGCAGTAAAACTCGCGCAAGGCGACCTTTCTATCACCGCTGATGTTGACTGTGAAGGCGAAATGCGGCTGATGGAAGATGCAATGCTTGATATTGCCGAAGACATAAAAGGGCGCGCCCTTATAATGGGCGAAATCGCCAAAAACGACTATACCGTCCATGTTACCGAACGTTCTGACCACGACAAAATGAATATCAACCTCAATATGATGATTGAGAGCATAAACCTTTCGATTGCAAAAATCCAACACGCAACACACGGCGTTTCGGACGAGGTTCACGGCATAAATATGGTGTCAAAAACCTTAGCCGAACGCGCCTCAAATCAAGCCTCTACCATTCAGGAACTTACAGCGAACGTCTCAATGGTAGCACAAGCGGCAGATGATAACGTAAGAGCCGCAACCATTACTCTGTCACGTGTTGCCGAAACGGGGACGTTAACACAGGAAGTCTCTGCTTCAATGAAACAGATGCTTGAAGCTATGCGCGATATCAGCGAACGTTCAAATGATATCGGTAAGGTTATCTCTGTAATTGAAGATATTGCATTTCAAACCAATATTTTGGCACTTAATGCATCAATTGAAGCGGCACGTGCCGGTGATGCCGGCAAAGGGTTTGCGGTGGTAGCAGACGAAGTGGCAACACTCGCCGCAAAATCCGCCGAAGCCGCAAAAGAGACGGCTCATCTTATCGACAGCAGTCTCAAATCGGTGCGCGACGGCAACCTCATAGTTAAAGCCGTAAATACGAGTCTCCGGGCTGTAACAGATATTTCTGAAGAAAACATCGAAAATATAACAAAACTTCAAAAAGAATCAACAACCCAATCAAAATCCGTGACGCTTATAACCGACTCGATAAGCGAACTCTCGGCTATGGTTCAGGAAAACGCGGCGACAGCCGAAGAATCAGCCGCCTCAGCGCGTGAACTTGAAAACCACATTAAATCGCTCCAAAGCGTATGTGACAGTTTCAAAGTTAAACACGAGAGCCACGAAAAAGTAGCCGCGATGATGGCGCAAGTGAATGAAACGACAGATTTACCGGCGTTTTCAGCAACACCAATGTTTGCACAACAAGCAGCTCCGCAAACGGCAACCGGAAGTTTCGGCGGTTTGTTTGACGACGACCCGCCCCCTGTTGCAACCGCAACAGCTCCGCAAAACAATTTCGGCGGTTTGTTTGATGATGATCCGCAGCTTGCTGCTCCGCCTGTTGCAACCGCAACACCCCCGGCGAATAATTTCGGCGGACTGTTTGATGACGACCCCGCGCCTGTTCAACAGACAGCCCCGACGAACAATTTCGGCGGACTGTTTGACGACGACCCCGCGCCTGTTCAACAGACAGCCCCGGCGAACAATTTCGGCGGACTGTTTGATGATGAGCCCGCGCCGGTTCAACCGACAGCCCCGCAAAACAATTTCGGCGGCTTATTTGATGATGATCCCGCACCGGTTGCGACTGCCACAGCCCCGGCAAACAATTTCGGCGGTTTATTTGACGATGATCCCCCGCCTGTTGCAACAGCCCCGCAAAATAATTTCGGCGGACTGTTTGATGACGACCCGCCCGCAGAAACACCTAAAAATGATAACTTCGGCGGACTGTTTGATGATGACGAGGATGATACTGTAAAAAACAACAATTTCGGTAATTTATTTGATTAACAATAAAACAGATTATGAATAAGATTTCATAATCTGTTTTTATAGGGGCGGGACGATGTGGACATCGTCCCAACACAGAGGACAGAAGCGAGAAGACAGAAGACAGATTATGAATGTCACGTTTATCAGTAAACCGCACAGCGTTTGGGAATGTGCGGGCGACGCAGCAACGCTGCAAGGGCGGTCGCCCCTACTACTCAGCACCAACTTAAACTTTACATTTGGAAATTCATTGGATTTTTTTCTTGTATGTTGCTTGAAGTGAATATACTGAATGGGTGAGTAAGACTAAATCGCGCAGTTTGGCAACCCCGCCGGGGGAGAGGGAGAGGGGGGTGTCGGGGGTGAGAGGGAGAGGGGGCGGCGGGGTAATACCGCCTCAGATAGCCGCCCCCTCTCCCTCTT
>JAISHV010000090.1 GCA_031262495.1 Ruminococcus sp. | reverse complement strand
GCGTTGCCTTATCCTGCTTCGATGGCAAAAGCCAATTGAAGTTTTGACACTTTATCGCGATTTTATTCAGTTTTTTCAGAGTGTGCATTTTGTCTGTCCGCTATCAGGGGTTCAGTGCCCCATAGTCGCTTTCATAGCCGAGCGTTCATTGAACATTCTTTCTTCGCGGGCGCGGGCGATTTCGCGCATTTTTTCAATATCATTCATAGACATTTACAATTCTTGTTGTATTTGACGGATCTCGGATTCGGGCAGATCCGTCATTTCAGTAACAAAATCAAACGGCATTTTTTTTGCAAATAGTTTACGTGCCATTTCACGAAGCGTAGCCTTAGCACTGCTATCCCAAGTCGCTTTCATTACCGAGCGTTCATTGAACATTCTTTCTTCGCGGGCGCGGGCGATTTCGCGCATTTTTTCAATATCATTCATAGACATTTACAATTCTTGTTGTATTTGACGGATCTCGGATTCGGGTAAGCCTGTGGCTTTTATAATTTTGTCTAATTCAACACCTAAAGTTATTAGATTTCGAGCAACTTTGAAAATCCCCTTCTGAACCCCAAAATTCTCAGTCGCTTTCATTACTGAGCGTTCATTGAACATTCTCTCTTCGCGGGCGCGGGCGATTTCGCGCATTTGGGTGTCATCATTCATAGAATACGTTACTTCTATAGCTTTGTTTATCATTGTATCAGCTGAATTTCGTGCCATATTCATTTCCTCCTCAGTATTTATCGTAAAAAATTTCAGCCATTGCTCTAAACGTGTCCCCGGTTTATCCGGCAGTTTCGGCGTTTCAAAATATATTATTTCCCAAAGTTCCGTCACTATCTCATTCGTCTCAATAATTACAGGATAAACGGTACTTTTATAATTTTCTGACTCAAAGAGCGGAATTTGTAAAACATTGATACAAATGGTTTTTGTTAAATCATCATATTCATCACCGCGTTTTAAATCGCGGGTAAATAATCTTGATTGATTATAAACAGAACGCTGTCTATAGTCGTGTTCGTCATGATTTTGCATTTCGATATTGATTTTTTCACCGTTTTGCATTTTTAAAATCAAATCAAGCCGCGGAAATTTTTCATTGTACTGCTCAGGGAGAATTTCCGGGTTTAGGATTGTGATATTTTCATAATCCTCAGGCTTATTATCCAGTACAAGCGATAGGAAATCCCTCAAAAGGTCTTCATTCCGCGCGAAAATTGCCTTAAAGACAACATCCAAATTCGGTTTTACTACTAATTTATCCATTTTTGTTATAATCCTGTTATGGGCTGTAGAAATTTTCAGACTTTAATAATTATAAAATTCAATTACATTTATATTATACAAAATTTTCACCGCGATGTCAATACTATTTGAAATTTCAGCGGGTATTTTTTTAAGCCTTCCCGAATACTCTTAAATAAGGCTAATTTTATGTGTACATTTATAGGGAGGAAATCTATATGGCGCAAAACTTAAACGACGAAATCGAGCGTTATAAAAAACAGATGATGAACCTTTATTCAAGCAAATCAAAACCGCAAACAGCGGCTAAACCCGATATTCAGCCAATCCCCGCAAAAAATTCCATACAGAAAACTCCGGCGAAACAAAATTTCACTAAGGGTAATTATTCATACCAGAATACAGAATACAGAATACAGAATACAGATAAGAAAACAGAGAATAAAGAGAACAGAGTACAAAATCAGAATACAGAGTATAAAGTACAAAATATGTCCTCTAAATTCCCAAAACCCGATTCGAGCTATATCGAAAGAATTGCACCTGCGCCTGTTTTCCCGAGTGCGCCTGATACAGGTTACATAGAAGCACCGGTTGTCGAGCCGGTTGTGCCCGATACCGGATATATTGAAGCCCCTGCCACTGAGCCTGTTGTGCCTGATACCGGTTACATTGAAGCCCCTGTCGTAGAACCGGTTGTGCCCGATACCGGTTACATTGAAGCCCCTGACTTTAATGCGGACGGTGAGGAAAACGGTTATTTGTCTGTACAAGTTACAACTGCGAACCGTGCAATTCCCGTGGCTGATGCTATGGTTTTGGTGACGGAAGAGTTGCCGAGCGGCGGTACTAACCTCATTCGTATGCTTATTACGGATGAAAGCGGTTATACAGAAGCTATTCCGCTGCCTGTGCCTGTTTATGATTTAAATAAATACCCCGACCCTAAGACAAAACCATACCGTGACTACCGTGTTCATGTCTTTGCGGACGGATATTATATTGTTCCGAATATTCAGGTACCGATTTTTTCGGGTGTGAAGTCGCTTCAACCTGTATATTTAGTTCCGCTTGCCGAAAATGAGCCTGAACTCTCGTTCTATCCGTCAATCGACACCGATAACACCGTTTCAATTTCACAGGCTAACTTTAATTAAGAAGGAGGTCACTTTTATGGTCGGAGAACCTTTTATCCCCGAAAATCTGACTGTACATCTTGGTTCGCCGAATGATACATCGGCGCGCAATATCGTAGTGCCGTTCCCGCAATACGTCAAAAACGTTGCCTCGAGCGAACTCTATCCGTCGTGGCCTGAAAACGCTTTGCGCGCAAATATTTACGCAATCATTTCTTTCGCCCTAAACCGCTATTATACAGAATGGTACCGCTCTAAGGGCTATAACTTTGATATTACGTCAGACACGCAGTATGACCAAAAATACATCGAGAACCGCAGTATCTATGAGCCGATTTCGGTTTTAGTCGATGAAATGTTTAACGACTATTTAGTGCGCGACGGTTCGCAAATCCCGATGGCGTCGCGTTTTTGCGACGGGCGTCAGGTTCAGTGCGAGGGTTTGTCTCAATGGGGCAGCGTTGACCTCGCGAATCAAGGGTACATTCCCTATGATATTTTGCGCTATTATTACGGCGACGACATAAATATAATCCGTAACGCCGACGTAAGAACAGGCGAGGAATCATATCCCGGAAAAGTACTTGAACTCGGCTCAAACGGTCCTGAGGTTGAGCAGATGCAGATGCACCTCAACAGTATTGCCAATAATTACCCGGCAATTCCGAAAATCACGCCTGTTTCGACAATTTACGACTTAAATACTGCTAATGCGGTAACTAAATTTCAGGAGATTTTCAATTTGCCGCAAACCGGGCGTATTGATCAGGCGACGTGGTATAAGATTATCTATATTTACACATCGGTCAAAAAGCTTGCGGAACTGGATTCCGAAGGGCTGTCGCTTGATGAAATTACCGTAGAACGCCCGCCCGAACTCAAGAAAGGCGATGAGGGCGTATGGGTAAAGCGGCTTGACTATTATCTGAAAGTCATCAGTGCTTACTACCGTGAAATGGAAACCCTGTCACAGAATGACGAATTCTTCGGCGAAGAAACGGAGAATGTTTTAAAGTCTTTCCAGTCGATTTACGGTTTGCCTGTTACGGGTATCGCCGACGAAACAACGTGGAACGAATTATACCGAGCGTATAAAGGTATCGCGGACAATGTGCCGCTTGAATATACAGGGCAAAATGCACCGCTTTATCCCGGTACATATTTAACGCAAGGCATTACATCCGATTATGTAGCTTTGATACAGCAATATTTGTCATATTTAGCAGACACATACCCGGACATACCGAAAATCCCGGTAACAGGCTATTACGGGCCGCAGACAGAGGCGGCTGTTACGGCTTTTCAAAAGCGGGCGGGATTGCCTGTTACGGGTGATATAGGGGTTGCAACTTGGAATGAAATAACGCGGCTTTATTCAGACCTTTATTATGGTTATACACGCCAGCCCGGGCAATTCCCCGGCTATACTATCGGGTAAGAAAGGAAAACACTTATGGCTATTACAGACGCGCCAATAAAGAATGACATTCAGGAGCTTCAGACATATCTGCGATTAATTTCATTCAGAAATTCAAATATCCCGCCGATAACGCCGACAGGGATTTACGATTCATCAACCCGAAACGCCGTTGAGGCATTTCAGGCAACGCATGATTTACCTATTACGGGAGTTGTTGACAAAGCGACATGGGATGAAATTTATGCCGTTTATAAGGCGGTTGAGGCATACCTCTCGGCTGTAGTGCGGATTTCGCCGTTCCCCGACAGGGTATTTTCCCTCACACAAGGCGACGAAAACACCACTGTATTCGTCCTGCAAGCCCTCATTCACTCAATCGGCGAACACTGTAATAATATTCCGCCGGTAAAAATAGACGGTGTTTTCGGTCCTGCTACAACAGAGGCGGTAAAAGTCTTACAAGGCGTTGCCGGTCTCCCCGAAACAGGTATCGTAGACGATAAGACATGGGACTCCTTAGCCTCAATCTACAACATAAATTCCTACTGGGACATGGCTAAACAGAGCGGCTTGGTTCAAGAACGCATGAATACAGTCGGTTAACTGGTTTTTGTTGAATTTCTTGATAATACTAAGAGGACAGAAGACAGAGGACAGAAATCGACCGCCTCGCAGCGTTGCTGCGGCGGTCGCTCTGACATCTGACTTCTGTGTAACACCAACTAAAACTTTACACTTAGAAATCATTGGATATTTATTTGTATGTCGCTTGAAGTGAATATACAAAACGGGTGAGTAAGACTAAATCGCGCAGCTTGGCAAGCTGCACAGGGGGAGAGGGAGTTGGGGGTGTCGGGGGATAGAGGGAGAGGGGGCGGCGTCACGCCTGCCACGATAGATAGCCGCCCCCTCTCCCTCTGTCCCCTGACAAAGTCATGCAAACGTGACATTCACGACATTCATACGACATCGAAGCCGTGACATTCATCCGACATTCAAACGCGACATTCATAAAAGTAAATTTTTAGATTTTACAAGGTAACATTTTATCTGATTCTACAATGTTCTTTTCTTTCTCTCCCGTTTTTAAGTAAATCTTTGAGTTTTTCCCTATCGCCCTTATTCAAAGCATCATAGAACAGATTCAGGCTGTCTGTTAATTGTTTTGTTTCTGCCATGATGTTATCGCGGTTCATTAAGAATAAATCCGTCCACATATCCTCATCAAGTTCGGCTACCCTTGTCATATCTTGAAAACTGCCGCCGCAAAAGCCGTCTACGAAAGCAAGCATCCGGCTTTTTACATACGAACTCGACACCACGTGCGCAAGCTGTGATGTATACGCTATAATCGCGTCATGCTGCATCGGGCTGATTTCTGTTATCTTTCCCGCATTTATGTCGCCGGCTGTACTATATATAATTTGTAATGCCCGTTCTGTTGTTTCGGCGGTTTTTACAATTATGAAATCCCTGCCCTCAAAGAGTGTGCTTTCAGCATAATCATAGCCGAATTTCTCCTTGCCCGCCATAGGGTGAATTCCGACATAGTCTACGCCGTAGAGCTTCGCCGCTACCGTTAAATCTTCGCTGAAAAATTCCTTCACGCCGCATACTTCTGTAATTACTGCATTTCTTTTCATTTTCGGGATATTTTGTATACACGCTTCTTTTGTGTGTTTCGGCGGCACGGCAACAATCACCAAATCGGCTTCTTCTATGGGTAAGTCTGTAATTGCTGCTTCTGATTCCGCCTTTTTCATTACGTCTTCTGAAAAATCAAATCCGCCTACTGTGTGCAACCTGCAAAGTGCCTTAGCGAGTGAACCGCCGATAAGCCCCAAACCGATTATGAAAATTTTCATCAGACTGTTTTCCCCTCAATTTCGGCGTACTTTTTAATATCAGTCATTACCCTGTCGAATGTATCACAATCAATCGACTGCGCGCCGTCACACAACGCTTTTTCAGGTGTCGGATGAACCTCAATCATAATCCCCGACGCGCCGACGGCAACTGTAGCCTTTGACAGTGCGGGAATGAGCGAAGATTTCCCGGAAGCATGACTGGGGTCGGCTATAATCGGCAAATGTGTTAAACTCTGCATAAACGGTATGCACGCTAAATCGTAAGTATTGCGAAGAGCTGTCTCAAATGTCCTCACGCCGCGCTCACAGAGGATTACATTCTCATTACCGGAAGCCATTATATATTCGGCGGACATCAGCCATTCTTCTATAGTATTCGCAAGCCCGCGTTTTAACAAAACCGGCTTTTTTTGTTTGCCTATTTCTGTGAGCATCTCAAAATTCTGCATATTTCTTGCACCAATTTGGATTACATCAACATTGTCAAAAAATTCTAAATGCTCTACGCTCATCAGTTCTGTCACAATCGGCAGTCCTGTTTCTTTTTTGGCAATTTCAAGGAGCTTAATGCCCTCATTTTTCAGCCCGCGAAAAGCATAGGGTGACGTTCTCGGCTTGAAAGCACCGCCGCGCAAGAGTTTCCCGCCCGCCGCTTTAACACGCTTTGCGGTATACACAATCTGTTCTTCTGTCTCAACAGAACAAGGTCCTGCTATCACGGTGAAGCTGCCCCCGCCGATTTTTACGCCCGATATATCAACAATAGTATCAGCCGTGTGAAATTGCCTGTTCGCAAGCTTAAAAGGCTCACTGACACGCTGTACTTTCTCGACATACGGCAATGCCATCAAATCATCGGGGTCAACCTTTGATGTATCGCCCACAAGCCCGATTACAGTATTCTGTTCGCCCTGTGATATATGTGTGGTTATTCCCAAAGCCTTAAGGCGTAATATCAATTCCTCGCGCTTCGAGAGAGGGCTGTTTCTTCTTAATACAACAATCATTTTTTAAAAATTCTTTCTGTGTTGTTTTTTAATATTATACCCTTTTTTTAATTGATTGTCAAGCGTTTCAGCGAAAATATTTTATTTATTTAAAGCTTTAAAGGTTTAAATTGGTGAATAATCATTTTTGCAAGTTTAAATTATAAAAATTGCATAAATATATTAACAATTTGTAAATTCATCGTCAAACCACTTGACATTACACCAAAACAATGTTAAAATAAAATCGGAACAAGGGAGTTCCCGATTTTTTCGGGGACTCTTTTTATTCTTATACGAATATGTATGCATTTAAAGAATGGATTGAATTTGCGTTGAAAAATCGGGCGAACACAGTTCGCCCCTACAGCCATACTGGGTAACAACCAAGAATTCTGTAGGGGCGGTCTTCGTAGCGGTGCTACACCGCCCGCCCCACATCATTTCATTTTTTCTATTGCTTATTAGTATTAAAAAAAGCTTTCCACTAAAACCTCTCACATATAGTAAAACACTCTCCGGTAAACCGGAGAGTGTTTTACTATACAGAGGTCAGAAGTCAGAGGACAGAAGACAGAGTGAGATGTCTCGCAGCGTTGCTGCGTTTGAATGTCAATATGAATGTCTTGTAGGGGCGATGCATTAAATCTCTAAATTTTCATATCTTTCCGGCAGTTTCAATTTTGAAATGGGGTGAACCTTGCGTTCCGATTCAGGCGGAAGTTTCATATAATCCCCGAACTTGAGCCATAAATAACCTTCTGTATTGGCATACCCGAAAAATTTATGCCCCTCAAATTCATATTCTTTCCCCTGCTCCATCCACTTTGCCGGGAAGCCGAAATCCTTATTTCTCATCGGGAACGTCATTTCACGCACCCAATCCGTTTTTTTGGCGCAAAAAGTCTTTATGAACCTACAATAGTCATATTTCACCGACTCTACCGGCAAAAGCGACAGCTTTTCATACACGAATTTCTCAAATCCAACCGCCGTACGTTTCCCGATTTCCGCCCATAAAGCCTTACGGAAAGCGAACCCGACAGATGAATACACAGCCCTCCCCGCTAAAGAATTCGGGATAAAATCCCCGACAAAGAGGTCAACGAAAATACCCTGTTCATACGGCATATCCTCTTGATTCTCGCGCACAAAGAGGGTGTTTTTCATGCGCAATTTCCCATAGCCCCACCGATAGCCGGGGGTATGCTGCATATCCTGAAAATAAAACTCATTTCCGAGTTCGTTTTTTAAGACTTTTCGGAATTTTTCGTATTCGGGACGGAGAAAAAACACATCTATATCATCATCCCACGGGATAAATCCCTTATGGCGAACCGCCCCGAGCATTGTACCGCCGTTTAGCGAATAACCGATATTGTGTTTGCGGCAAATTCTGTCTATTTCGATAAGAATATCAAGTTCCGTGAGCTGAATACCGCGAAGCTCGGCGGGTGTCGGGGTGTAAAGCATAGTATCTCCTAAAAATTTGCAGTGAGGTATCCCGTTATTTCATTATAGTGTATAATATTGGCGTTCGGGGCAATTTCTTTGATTTGCGGCAAAAACTTATTCATATAAGCGAAGTTGTTCGTAAAGAAAATTATATTATCATCGTCACCGAAAATAGAAAAATCAGGTTTTAAAACAGGTTTGCCGTCAAAAATCATACCGCCAATAGCAGATTTATCCATAAAAAAATCAGCGTCAATATCGGTTTCCTTTATATTATCGCGAACACGGGCGTAAAGCACGCCGAGTGCGCCGTAAAAATACGTTTTGCCGGGATTTAAAGCCGGTTTTTGAGTACTCTCATATTGTTTATTTATTATAAAATCCGTAATTTTTTGGTATAAGAATTTATCGTTTACGGTGAATTTTTTGATATTCAGTTTATGTGCAACATTGATTATCGCTTCGTTTCGTTCGGATTTTGTAATCAGTTCTTTTGAGTAACGACGCTGGGCATCAAAAATGTCATAATAATATATAAGTTCTGCCGGCATACTGTATTTATCAACGATTTTTTGGAGCATCTCTTTTTGATTGTCAATATAGATTTTGCTTTTTTCGTCTGCTTTGTTATATTCTGATAATATACCTAGTACATAGCGGTAATCGTAGAGGAACTTCTCAATAAATATCATGTTTTTCGCTAAGCCGTAGATAGGGTATACAAGCTGAACCTCTTGGTCAATTCTGCATGGTTCTATGTTCCCGATGATATTATGTTCATTCAAAAAACTGCGGCGTGACATAATACAGCAGCAACTTTTGCTGAACCGCCCGAGCAAAGCGGGTATCATTAATCCTATCGAACACGAAAACGGGTAGTCTATAAACCGTGTTGATATACCGCAAACCGCGTCGCTTTCGGGATTTTCAGTCAGTGTCTGCGCCATTTCGCTTAGATAGCCCGGCATTAAGATATCGTCACAGTCAGGTGTTACAACAAAATCGCCTGTCGCCTCAAGTAAACCGTTTTTCACGGCTGTTGCAACGCCTTGATTTTCCTGTGTAATTACTTTTAAATCGTAACCGCGGCGCGTAAATTTTTCTTTATATGTATCTATTATTTTATCGGTGCCGTCGGTTGAGCCGTCGTTCACAAGAATGACTTCAACATTATCCCATGATTGACCGATAAGGCTGTCAAACATCACTGAACAGTCGTTCACTTTGTTATAACACGGGACAACTACGGATATTTTATTCATAAAACTTTTCCATCAAATACTCGTGTACTTTTTCCCCGCAAGTTCCGTCTGAATTGGCGTTTATATTGCGGTAGAGGTCTGCCTGTGCCTGATTGTAGGCTATTTCGCCTGAAAGGACTTCGTTTATAAACCGCTCGGGGGTCAGATAAAAACTCTCAGTCCACGGTACGGGGACGGGCTGCGTAAGTTTCACCGTCAAGATATCAAAGGGGCGTTCTGTTTCATATGAAAAACGTTCCCATTCGCCTGTGTCAAGATTTATACAGATCTGCCCCATATTAAAAGGTGTGACGGTGATAACCTCGCTGCCTTTAATTCTCAGATTGAAAGGGAATTCCTGTAACTCATACCTGCCTTTAAAATAATCATTCTCTGCGGTGAAGAATTTCAGCGGCGGTGTGAGTTCAAAGCGTTTGTTTTCGCCCGTTTTCGGGTTGAGTTTTACTATACCGTCAGCCTGAATCGGGAACATATATAAACTGTCTTTATATGTAATTACATGAGAAAAACCGCTGAAACGATATTTTTCGCCCGCCGGTATCTTCGCGGGTAAATCGACATATTCGGTAAATTTTCCGGTCGAAGGATTATATTCAACTAACCCCTCTTCGTGATTGTCAGGTTTCAGTCTGAATTTAGTGAGCCAAAGACTGCCGCCAAGGTGCGTAATCCCATAATAACCATACCCGTCAGGACCGGCTTTATGTAACGTAAATTCCATAGTGTTAGGGTCAAGTTCCGTTAAATAAGATGACTCACTGCACGTCAGCCATATTTTGCCGTCTTTTATAGTACAACCTCTGGTCTTAAGTACGTTTTTTAATTTCAGATGCTTTTTAAATGCTTCAAACCATTCAGTATGATATGAATATTTGCCTGTGTTTTTGTCATACCGCGCAAATACACCCGATTCACCCGGCGCAAAAATCAACGCCTCAGGCGTATCAATTACCCCGCAGAATGTGTATGTAAACGTTTCTTTGCGGCGGCAAATTTCGGAAACAGTTTCTGTGCGCCACTGTTTTGTTTCGGTGTCAAGCTCAAAGAATTCATATCCGTATATGGGACAGAAAATGAGTTTTTTGCCCGCTGTTTCAGAAGCTCCTGCTGACGGGAAAGGTATATGAACCGACTCTCTGAACGGCTTACATGGATTATAAAAAGTGTCTGTCGGGAACTTTGAAAAAAATTCCGCTTTACGTCCGTTCATTTTATAAATCGCGTTGTATTCGGAAACGGCGTAAGTCTCATTGCCGACATTTATCGTTTCAAGTATTTCGCTTTTTAAAAGGCTGTCCAAATCCTCGGGAGCGGGGCTTATGGGGTATTTAAAATTCATGCGCATCATCGGCTTGCCCGTTAATGCATAAAGATACACTAAACTTGACAGCGAATCGCCGATATAAGCGTCTGAAACGGCTATCGCCACGCCCATATCGCCTGTTTGGTCGATAATACCCCAGTCGCTTGCTTCAACTGTGTTTTTAAGCTCTTTTGCGGCTTTTATAAATGACGGTGCCATAGATTCAAAGGTCGAGAAAAACAGAGGGTGAGGACGCCATAAAAGTGCAATATCAGTCCGTCCCTCAAAAATCTTGAAATATTCTTTCAGTTTTTTGAGGACATCTGCGGGTGATTTAAGTAAACCGCTTATACTTGTGTTTAAAAAGAAAATCTTTTTGCCTTTTAAATTTGCCCAATCGTCCGGCAATGCCGGTTTATTCTTTTCGCGGTTTATTATTTTATCTATCTTCGGTGAACCTAAAGCGGCAATTTCACATTTTACGCCATGAGCGCGATACGATGTTACATTTTCTTCGGATGCACTGACAAGGATATCTATTTTGCTTGCCACAATGGCATTTGTAAAACTCTCCGTGGGGGTTGCATCACTGACATAATAGGGGATATATACAAGCTTTTTGATAAACTGTTTAAGATTGCGCGTGTGAAAAAAATCATCAACACGTGTTATACGGTTATTCCCGTCGTAGACATTATGAAGATACCCTATATCGGGGCGTATAAGTTCCATATTATACTGTCCGAAATGGGTTATCGGTATATCGGGCGGGAAATTATCCCCCTCATAATGCAGGACTTTGTGACCGTTTTCTATTTCATAATAGGGCACGGGGACAACTTCCGCATGGCATCGCTTGTCCGCTTTCGCCGCAAAATAAACCGACTCCAGTGCATCCCACATCGCCGCTTTATAGGGCATGAAAACTATTTCGATTTCTATTTCAGTTTCGGCTTTGAGTTTATCGGAAAGTTCATCTAAATGTTCAATGTCAAAATTTTCATAAACGGCGAAATGTGAAATCGAAAGTGAATTTTGAAGTGCCGCTTTTACTGCTCCGAGCCCTTCTTTACAGTCGTCAATTAAACCTAAAGCCTTGACTTCTTTAAGCGTTTCTGTGAGTTCAATCAATTTATCGCGTACGAATCTGCGCATTTATTTTTTAAATCCTTTTTAAGAATACAGATGAATGTCTGTGAATGTCCGTTTGAATGTCGGATGTATGTCGGATGTATGTTTTATGAATGTCGTGAATGTCACGTTTGCATGACTTTGTCAGGGGCAAGAGGGTGTGGGGGGGGGGGTGTTTCGTTGGACGGGTAACGCCCGCCCCCCGCCCGCCCCCCCCCCCCCC
>JAISHV010000023.1 GCA_031262495.1 Ruminococcus sp. | reverse complement strand
AGAGGGAGGGATTCGAACCCTCGGTACTTATTCAGTATCACTGGTTTTCAAGACCAGCTCCATAAACCGCTCGGACACCTCTCCTTACAGAAGACAGAGGCGAGAGGACAGAGGACAGATACGTAGTTGCTGCGCAACTACGCTTCGCGCCGACTTCTGTTCTGCTTCGCTTTTCTTCTGCTGATGCCTAATTATTATATACCTTTTTTTGAATTTTGTCAAGGGGTTTTTAATTTGTTTACCGAAATTTCACAATTGGTGAGGTTTTTTTCATTATATTAATTTAAAATATGTAAATTGTACAAAAAAAGTCTTTGACTTTTATTATTTTTTGTGCTATAATGAGAATAGCCGATTTTTTGTATAATTTATTCACTAAAAAATTTAATGAGGTGAAATTTTGCATATAGCTTTAATAGCCCACGATTCAAAGAAAGAACTTTTGGTGCAGTTTTGTCTGGCTTATTGCCGCATACTTGAAAAACACCAATTATGCGCGACAGGCTCGACGGGCAACCAGATTGTCACGGCGACAGGTTTGCCTATTCAGATATGTCTGCCCGGGTTTTCGGGCGGTGTGCAGCAAATTTCAGCGATGGTTTCGTGTGATGAAATAGATTTACTGTTGTTTTTCCGCAGCCCCGGTACGCGTAAAGCCACAGACCCCGATGAATCGGATATCCTTAGACTGTGCGATTCCCATAATATACCTTTCGCTACGAATATCGCCACCGCCGAGGCACTCATATTTGCCCTTGAGCGCGGCGATTTGGATTGGCGTGTTACAATCCCCAAGGATAAACAAACTTTTAGGAAATTTTAACGAATTTAAAATAGAAGGAAATTGTTACAATGAACCGAACCCATTACTGCGGAGAAGTTACAGAAAACGACCAAAATGTCTGTGTCTGCGGGTATGTTAAGAAATCCCGCCGTCTCGGAAACCTCATATTTGTGGATTTGCGCGACCGTACGGGTATTGTGCAAATTGCATTTGACGATAAAACCCCCGAGGATGTTTTTGCCGTAGCCGAAACCCTGCGCTCGGAGTATGTCATTGAAGTCAGCGGTACAGTGCGTCCGCGTCAGACTGTCAATAAAGAAATTAAAACAGGCAATATCGAGATTTTCGCGACTGCGTTAACAGTACTCTCAAAGGCTCAAACACCGCCTTTTGAGATTGTCGATAATTCTAATGCGAATGATGAAATCCGCCTGAAATACCGCTACCTTGACTTGCGGCGGGGTGTTTTACAGCAGAACATTTTAATGCGCAATAAAATCACAAAGGTTGCACGCGATTATTTTTATGACAACGGCTTTATTGATATAGATACGCCGTGTCTGATGAAATCTACCCCCGAAGGTGCGCGGGATTATCTTGTTCCGAGCCGTGTCCATAAGGGAGCTTTTTACGCATTGCCCCAGTCGCCGCAGATTTATAAACAGCTACTGATGATTGCCGGGTTCGACCGCTATGTTCAGTTCGCTAAATGTTTCCGCGATGAGGATTTGCGCGCCGACCGCCAGCCGGAATTTACCCAAATTGACTTGGAAATGTCGTTTGTCAAAGAGGATGATATCCTTAATATGGCAGAGGGGCTGATTTCAAAGCTTTATAAAGAAGTTTTGGATGTCGAAATTCCGACACCGTTGCCGCGTTTATCTTATAACGAAGCGATGGCAAGATTTGGTTCTGACAAGCCGGATACGCGTTTCGGGAATGAAATTATTGACGTTTCACAAACCGTTTCTGATGTAGATTTTGTAGTATTTAAAAGTGCTACCGAATCAGGCGGGATTGTCGCCGCCGTGAACGTGAAAAACGCCGCCGCGGTATATACTCGAAAAGAAATGGACAAGCTCACCGAATACGCAAAAGGCATCGGCGCAAAAGGCTTAGCTTATATCCGTTGGGCGGCAGACTCGGAAACACCGAATATTACTTTCGGTAAATTTTTAAATGATACCCAATCCGCCGAAATTTTGAAATCCGTCAACGCCGAAAAAGGCGATGTTGTCCTCTTTGCGGCAGGGAGCAAGCGGGAAGTATTGCCGCTTTTGGGGGTTTTGCGAAATGTTACCGCGAAACGCCTCGGGCTGTGTGATGACGATAAGTATAACTTCCTGTGGATAACAGAAATGCCGTTTTTTGAAAAAAATGACGAAACAGGCAAATGGGATGCTATGCACCACCCGTTCACAATGCCTTTAGATGAATGTATACCGCTCCTTGATACTAACCCCGAAAAGGTGTACGCTAAGGCGTTTGACCTTGTGATAAACGGCGTCGAACTCTCAAGCGGCTCTATCCGTATCACGAATCCCGATTTGCAGCAGAAGATGTTCCGCTCACTGGGGCTTTCGGAAGAAGAAATCGAAGCGAAATTCGGCTTTTTGGTTGAAGCCTATAAATACGGCGCGCCGCCCCACGGCGGTATGGGAATCGGGCTTGACCGACTGACTATGATTATGTGCAAAGCCGACAGCCTGCGTGATGTTACGGCGTTCCCGAAGGTTCAAAACGCCTCTGAATTAATGTCACAGTGCCCGGCAGAAGTTGACAAGGAAAGTTTGGAGATTTTGGGGATTCGAGTTGTTGATGAGAACGGCTGATAAAACCAATTGCGGTAGTAAACGGGCGGATTTTGGGGGTAACGGGCGGATTGCCATCCGCCCCTACAGGTGCGATACTAATGTAGCGGGCGATGGCAATCGCCCCGTTACTAAGGCAATCGCCCCGCAAACGACAAATCATATTATTAGGTGATAAATGTAATTGACACGTATTCCTGAAAAATTAAAAGTTTTCGACGCCATAAATTCCATTTCGGCAGCTTCATCTGTCGGAACTCTCAACGAACACTCCGTTCATTCGTTTTTAAAGCGTTATTATGAAACAGAGAGCGATGCCCACGAAATAAAAATCGGGCGTTTTGTAGCCGATATAGTCGGCGAGTCGGGGATTATCGAAATCCAAACAGGCTCATTCGACCGCCTTCAAAAAAAACTCAAGGCATTTACCGAATACGCACGTGTTACGGTTGTGTACCCGATTTATACTAAGCGTAAAGTGATTTTCCCGTCAAACGGGCGAAATTACACCTCGCCGAAACACGACACGATTTACAAAATTTTCGGCGAAATCTATAAAATCAAGGATTTCATTAAAAACCCGAACGTAAGTTTTATTATAGCAGAACTGACAGTAAATGAATACCGCAAAACGATTAACAAAAAAAAATCACAAGTGACCGACCGCATTGTTACAGGTTTTGAAAAAGAAATTATCTTTGAAACAATCGACGACTTTGAAATTTTCCTGCCAAAACAAAATGAATTTACGGCGAAAGAATTTTCCGCCCATTCGGGGTTATACGGCATTGACGGCTGGGGGGCACTGAAAATATTGACAGAAATAGGGCTTATTGACGTTGACAAAACAAAGAAAGAATTTGTATATTTTAAAAAATGAAAACCATTCTTGCCTCAACTTCGCCCCGCCGGCTTGAGCTTATACGCCTTTTGGGCATTGAACCTACGGTAATTTCGCCGTCATTTGATGAAAGTGCAGAAACTGTCCCGGGTGAAATTACGCCGGACTTTCTTGCTGAATTTTTAGCCGTTAAAAAGTGCATGAGCGTTTTTATGGATTACCCCGACGATGTTGTAATCACCGCCGATACGGTTGTAATTTACGGAAACGACATTTTAGGCAAACCCGCCGGCGATGCCGAAGCGGCGTTAATGCTCAGACGTTTGTCGGCTAAAACCCATACAGTTATTACCGGGGTATGTATAGGGCACGGCGGACATACAACGTCTTTTTCGGAAATGACTTATGTCGAATTCGACGTTTTGCCTGACACATTTATTGAAGCGTATATAAAAACAGGCAGTCCGCGTGACAAAGCGGGCGCATACGGAATTCAAGACGATATGTTAAAACCTTTTATAAAGAAAATCGACGGAAATTTAGAAAACGTTATCGGTTTACCGCTCTGTAAACTCAGAAAAACTTTGAATGATACAAAAATTCTGAAGCGAAATTATAAATTGGATGATTAACTCATAAATGGAAGATATCGAATATTATTGCGAATTACTTGATGAAAATGATATCGTCGAGTTATATATGTCGCTGGGGTGGTATGGTCTGCCGGGATATACTGCCGCTGAAATTGAAAAAGTTGAAAGCAACAGTTTTTACTCTGTCTACGCCTATTGCGGTGAAACGTTAACAGGGCTTGGGCGGGTAGCTTCTGACGGTGTTACACGTGCCGTGATGAGCGGTGTGTGTGTTAAAACGGAATTTCGCCGCCGCGGTATCGGTGAGGGTATTGTAAAGCGGCTTATTTATTTTTGCCAGTCAGGCGGGAATAATATCCCCGTACAGCTTTTTTGCGAAGACAGCCTCATTCCGTGGTATGAAAAAATGGGGTTTAAAAAGAGCAATTACGGAATGATAAAAGAATCCCCTCTGTCACAGAAAAAGCGCGGGATTATGCGCGATTTCCCGGATATATACGGGCTTGAACAGATTACGGAGATTATGCCGGATTTCAGATGGTATAATTTTGATTCATTCGGGGAATTGCGCTACTACAGTTATATAAATTATGATAAAAGGGCATTTCCGGCAGTGTCGATGACGTTTTATATTGAAGATACTAAAAGCTTTTCCGTCGATATTGTGTTTGAAAACGTAAAAAATTTCCACATAGGCTGCAACGGTATCAAAACCCCTCTGTCAGGCTTTGATATCCACGACACCAACGAACCGACAGGGCGGTATCACATCAGAACGCTTGAAGATGACGATATTTCGTTTACTTGTGAAACATTGAGGATAATTGAAGTAAGAGCAAAGAATACAGAGTGAATGTCGCGTTTGAATGTCAATATGAATGTCTGTGAATGTCCGTTTGAATGTCTTGCAGGGGATGAGGGGAGAGGGGGGCGGCTTTTAGACGTGGCAGGCGTGACGCCGCCCCCCTCTCCCCTACACCCCCGCACTAACTTGTTAGAGCTATGCACGTCCCCTACCCCTCTCCCCCCTGTGGCAGCAAATACGATCTCTATTAGCGATTATGATATTTTTGTTTATCAGCTAAAATCAAGAGACGGTGAAGCGCGGACGAGTTAAGAAGCCGCTTTAAGCGAATATACAAAACGGGTGTGTAAGACTAAACAGACAGGTGAGAAGTTGCGCAGGGGGATGGGGGAGGGGGGTGTCGGGGGTGAGGGGGAAGGGGGCGGCGTCACGCCTGCCACCTCAAATAGCCGCCCCCTTCCCCCTTACCCCTGACAAAGTCATGCAAACGGACATTCACGACATTCATATTGACATTCAAACGCGACATTCATTCTGACATTCAAACGTACATTCACAGACATTCATATTGACACTCAAACGCGACATTCAAAAATAAACGTTCCATACAGAAAAAGTAACCCATAAACAGGAAAAATCCATTGAAAATCTACGGAAAAAGCGAAGTCCGCCGTTCGCTTCTTATGATGAAAAACAGCGGCAGATTTGTCCAATCGCTCATATTCACAGGTGCTAAAGGCACCGGGAAACATACCCTCTCTGTGTTTACGGCACAGCTCCGGCTGTGTAAAACGCCCCTGCCCGACGGTGCGCCGTGCGGGGAATGTCGGGATTGCAGACGAATTGCCGAGAAGATTCACCCTGATGTGATTTATCCCGAAAAAACGGGCGTAAATAAAATTTATTCGCGTGATACAATTCGGCGTGTTTGCGCTGATGCATATATAAAGCCGTCTGACGGCGACTTGAAAATTTACATTTTTGAGGATTTTGATACAACAGAATCTCTGTCACAGAATGTACTGTTAAAAATCATTGAAGACCCGCCCGAGGGCGCGGGATTTATCTTTACGGCATTTGATAAATCCGTATTTCTGCCGACTGTTTTGTCGCGAAGCGTAACACTTGACCTGCCCGAGACAACCAAAGACGAAGCCCGCCTTGCGCTCCGCGAAGCACTCGAAGACAAAGGCAAATATACCTATGAACAAATCGAAAACGCCGTTTCGATTTTCGGCGGTAATATCGGTAATTCAGTTGAATTCTTAGAAAACGGACCTATCGCCCGGAAATATGAAGCCGTTATAAATCTGACAGAAGCTTTGTGGGCGAATGATGAATATCGGTTGCTCACAGCAATTCATGGGGTAGGCGATGACAGGCAAACCCTAAAATCCGTCTTTATGATGTGGAATAAGGTTTTGCGCGACTGTACTGTATATTCGGCGGGGATTACGCAGTTTATGGGGTGTTACCCCGAAGGAGCGCGGAAACTCTCAAATAAACTCACAAAACGCAGATGCGAAAAAATCTACAGAAGCGTTGAAGATTTCATCAGACGCTGTGATACGAATATGAATTCGTCAATTTGTGCGGCGGCGTTAATTGCCGATATAATGTAGCCGGTGCCTCGCAGGGCTGATTTAAAATAAAACGGCATTTGTAGGGGCGAACTCTGTTCGCCCGCCCAGACACATCATAAAATTTTGACAACATACATTAAAGAAAAATAGAGGTTTACAGTATTGGAAGTAATAGGAGTCAGATTTAAAGAGGCGGGTAAGACATATTATTTTTCGCCGAACGGTCACACTATCGCGGCGGGTAAAAAGGTAATAGTCGAAACAACCCGCGGTATAGAATGCGGCGACGTGGTTATCGGGAATAAAGATGCCGACGTTGAAGCAATGGGAATTACCCTTAAAAATATTATCCGCCCGGCAACAGAAAACGACTTAAAACAGCTTGAGTCAAATAAACGCCGCGAAGACAATGCCTTCAAGCTTTGCAGCGGCAAAATCGCCGAACATAAGCTCAGCATGACACTTGTGAACGTAGAATGTTCATTCGACAACAGTAAAATTCTCTTTTATTTTACCGCCGAACAGCGTGTTGATTTCCGCGAACTCGTAAAGGATTTAGCCGGGATTTTTAAGACGCGCATTGAACTGCGTCAAATAGGCGTAAGAGACGAAGCTAAAATCTTAGGAGGCTTGGGGATTTGCGGCAGACAATTTTGCTGTAAGACGTTCCTCGGGGATTTTAACCCTGTTTCAATTAAAATGGCGAAAGAACAAGGCTTGTCGCTTAATCCGATGAAGATTTCCGGAACTTGCGGACGTTTAATGTGCTGCCTCAAATATGAACAGGACACGTATGATGAACTGCTGAAAATTACACCGAAACACGGCGCGTTGGTTAAAGTAGACAGCCCGACCCTCGGCAGATTCACAGGGTACGTAGAAGACTCAAATATCCTCACGGGACGCCTGAAAGTCAGAAAAGAGGGCGAAGAAAATACCCCGTCTGTGATGGTTTCAAAAGACGAGGTAACTATTATCAAAGACGGCAAGATAGCACTCAACCGCGATGAAATCAGAGCATTGAAAAATTTGGAAAGAAATAATTAAAACTAAGGAGAAATAAAATGGAAAATTGCAACTGCAACTGTGAATGTGTAAAAAATTTCAAAGAAACATTTTTGACAAAATATAATTGCACAAAATCTTATATAAAAGAGAACTCCGGATTTTTAATAACGGTTTTACTGTTTATAATTGCCCTGCTGATATTCATAAAGGTAATAGCAGATTTCGGCAAAGCACGTGAACTCAAGAAAATGCGCAGGGATATGCAGTACGTGGACTATATGCCCTATGATGATTTAGAGTTCGACGATGAATGAACATAGCGGATACATTTTGTGGGGGCGGGCGCCCTCGCCCGCCCCCACACCCAAAATCACGTCCATAAAGTTCATAACAAAAAATTACGAAAACCTTATTATCTTTCTAAAATCGAGCGTTTTAGAATGTGCGGGCGGGGCGCCCGCCCCTACAAAATTCTGTATTCTTTGTGAAAACCCTCAGCCCCTAATATCTACCTTCTCCAATGCTTCCCCAAGTGTATTAATCAACTCTCTGTAAGCAACCGGCTTTGAGATATAGCCGTTCATACCGGCATCATAACAGGCTTTTCGGTCTAAGTCGAATGTATTTGCAGTCATAGCGCAGATGGGAACGTTTGCATTAGTGAGACCTGATTCGCGGATAGCCCGCGTCGCCGCAATACCGTCCATAACGGGCATCTGAACGTCCATAAGAATAGCATCAAACCGCTCGGGCGTTTTAAAGAATTTATCAACGCCGATTTGACCGTTTTCGGCTGTCTCGAGATGAGCACCTGTTTCTTTGAGCAAGCCGCTGATGATTTCGCGGCTGATTTCGTTGTCCTCAACGATAAGAAATGTCTTGTCCTTCCAGTCGGGGATAAAGAGTCTCTTGCTGCCGGTGTCGGGTTTCATACCTATCACATTCGCGATAAAGTCATACATCATAGACGGCAAAATCGGCATAGAAATAAGTTTATACGGGCTGTCTGCTATGCGTTTTGCCGCTGCACTGCGTTTTATATCTGTGGTCATAAATACGATTCGTTCGGCGGATACGTATTTTTTTATTGTGTCCATCAGCTCATTGAAGCGGTTTTCTACAAGTTCAAAATTTATAAATACAAAATCAAATTCAGCTGACTTTAAGAACGCTTTTAGTGCCGCCGCAACAGTATTAGCTGAGGTAAACGCCGCGTCGATTTCGCTTGAGATATATTTTATATATTGAAGCAGGAGCGGGCGGTTGTCAATGCCGAGGATTCGCATTTTCTTTTGCTTTAAGTTTAAGTCGCGGGTTGAGAAATTGCGGAGCGAGGCGTGGATATTTACGGAGAAATTAAAGGACGTGCCTTTTTGTAAATCTGAAAAGATTATCAGCTCGCCGCCCATCATAGAAACGATTTTGCGGCAAATCGGCAAGGCTAAGTCCATATTAGTGCCGTCTGAAACGCCGCCGAAAAGGATTTCTACCTTTTCAGGCTCAAGTCCTTTTGAGTTTGTGCTTATTTCTACATTGAGCGTGTGTGCGTCGGGGATGGATACCGAAAGTACAATCATACTGTTTTTTTCGGATATGGCAATTATATTATACATCAGAGAATAAAGGAGTTTCACTATTTTAAAGCGATCGGCGGTAACTTTGTGACGATAGACATTCACAAAAGCAAACTGCAAATCGACATTTTTTTCCTCTGCCTTCATCTGAACCACATCCAAAACAGAACCGAGCATATCCTCAAGGACAAACTCGTGTGACTCAAGATAGATATTCTCTGTTTCAAGCTGAACATAGTCCATAACGTCATTGAGAGTGCCGACAAGCTGATAAGAGGCATCCTCAATACGCCGCAGATAGTCACGCATCTGCTCTATATCATCACAGCGGCGCGCTAAAACCGTCAGCCCGACTATAGCGTTTATAGGCGTTTTGAGTGCGTGGGTAACCTCGGGCATCATTTTTGTTGTGTTATCGGTTGTTATTTGAGGATTCATAAGCGTAAACTCCATTGTTTGACATCTGTTTTTTTTAATTTATTAATATATGAATTTTTTAAAATACTACAATAAGTTTAATCGAATTTGGTGTATCACCCGAAATCGTGTGTAACTTCTCGTCATTTTGTAATAATATTGCAGTTTAATATGTTGAAAACTCGGTGGAAAGTGTGCAAAACTCAGTGTTTGCAGAGCGGTAAATATAATAAACATTGTATAATGCGAAATTTTTACTCAGAGTTTTGAAAAGTTTTCGGTAAAAAATATCCTATTTAGCGGTATAAACACGCGCTTGTGTTGTATAAATACCACACGCGATTAGGCGTTTTCTGTGAGGATTATAGCCTGAGAATACATCTGTCTAAAGCGCAGCTCAAATTTATCCTTATTGTAATTTATAATACCTTTCATGGGGTCATTTACCGTTACGGTGTTATTTTTTGTATCAAGCCCGACGAGGACAAAGGCGTGTTCGTGATAATACCAGTCAAGCTGTTCGCCTGTCTCATTATCGAACCATGTTTCGTGGAGTTCGGGTTCAATCATGCCGTCTGTCGCCCAACAAAGCACCGGTGTACCGATTAGTAAATGAGAATACAGTAAATCTGGGTCACAGCCTGATATGTTTTTTACTGTGAAATCTGTTTCCTGTGTACCGAGGTAACTTTCGGCGGCTTTTGTTATGGCGGGCGCGAAACAGCCGTAACCTATAGATTTCGGGTCGCCTATGAAATATTCAAAGAAACTGTCTTTAAAGACCTTCCCGTCTTCATAGCGGGGATTCCCCCATGATGTCGGCAGGTGGTTATCCGCTAAGTCAACCTTATCCGCCGGGAAGCCGTAAAAGTTCAGCAGAATAGCGAGGGCGGTTATTTCACAGCCTGTCGGGAGTTCCGGCAGCTGTAAGATGTTCTCCATCTCGATATAGATATTAACGTCTTCGCCGTCAACCAGTCGGGGTAATGTAGTTACAGCCGTTGTTTCGGCGGGGGTTGTGGTTGTAACGGCGGTGGTCATTGTCGTTGTTGTTACGGTAACCGGCGGCGCGGTGCTGACGGTTGTAATTTCATTTACAGCGGGTAATATTTCATCCGTGTTTTCCGAAACGGATTTAAAAATTACCAAACTGACAGCCGCTAAAAGCAAAATTGACGTAGAAATAAGGGTAACTTTATCTCGTAGTTTCAATATCGGTACCTTTACCCTGATTTTTTTAAAAACTTTCTGTTTATCACTATTCTAACACATTTCAGTATTAAAATCAAGTCTTTTTTAATTAATACAATGAATACTTTTTTCATTTTAAGTAACAATAGTAAAAAACTTTTCCGAAAATTGTGTTTTTTATATGAAAGAAAAATTAATGAAAAAGAAAAAAGGCAAGATATATTTTGCTATAGCCGGTGTAATAATCGGTGTAATAAACGGGTTGTTCGGGTCGGGCGGCGGGGTTGCGGCTGTCCCGGCTCTCCAAAAAGCGGATATAGCCGTAAAAAAGGCGCATGCTTCCAGTTTGGCAGTGACTTTGCCGCTCTCGATAGTATCGGCTGTAGTATACGCTTCAATGGAAGATTTTAAATGGGGAGATGCGTTAATACTCATTCCGTTCGGGCTTGCAGGAGCTCTAATCGGGGGACTTATCCTTAAAAAAATGAAGAATGTGTGGCTTAAACGGATTTTCGGGGGGCTGTTAATTATTTCGGGGGTGAAGATGTTGTTCTTTTAAGCCGGTGACCGGCAGTCAAATTGTGAATGTCGCGTTTGAATGTCGGATGAATGTCTGTGAATGTCAGAATGATTGTCAATATGAATGTCGTGAATGTCACGTTTGCATGACTTTGTCAGGGGCAAGAGGGAGAGGGGGCGGCTATTTATCGTGGCAGGCGTGACGCCGCCCCCTCTCCCTCTCACCCCCGACACCCCCCTCTCCCTCTCCCCC
>JAISHV010000070.1 GCA_031262495.1 Ruminococcus sp. | reverse complement strand
AGCATAACGTGCTTTTGTTTAAGCGAAGCCATTAAAATGCGATCAACTGTACCGACCGCGAAATCGGCAAGCAGCGAGCGTTTCCGCCCGTCAAACCATGAATCGGCGAAAACATTATTCTCGTCATTACCACCGAATACATCGTTATCTCTTACCCTGTAAAGTTCGCGGTTACCTTCATTAAATTGTGCCTTACCATGGCACAATTGAAAACTACCGCCGCCCAGCCCGTCGATAAATTTTAATATACGCGGGAATATGCCGTTTGAAGTTGCCTGTGTCGGCAGAGCGAAATAGAAACCGCCTTTGCCTGTTTTTTCGGCAAAAGCAGTCCTGTGAGGATAACCTGTGCGGTTTTCGGTATCTGTGTTGTTATGTCAAAATTCGACTCCGACACGGCAAAATCAAAGATATAACGCTGTGCTGATTTCCATTCATCACTTTTGCCGAAAGCATTAGGGTTTGAATTTCTGCGAGGTGAATCACCGTACATACCATGGTGTCCGCCTACGATACATGAAACAGAACTATGGATACCGTATTCTTCTAAAAGAGCCTGTCCGGCAAGATTATGGGGACAAGCACGAATTGCCGCCTCAGTCATCGTATCATACGATAACCCGGCGGCAAACAGCCCGTTTTTTATGAATTCGTCCAGTTCATTTTGACAGCATTTTTTGTCCTGAAATGCCGGTGAAGCCTTACCGATATCGTGAATAAGCGCGAGGAAAGTAAGTATCTCCGCTGCATGAGCATTCGTCTCACTTTGCAGGAAATCGCGTGTTCCGTCCGGCAGGGTATTTTGCCACAGATAAAGAGCGACGGTCTGCGTATCGCGAAGATGTTCTAAAAGCGGCAGGTATTTAAAAGTGTCACGGCTTTTCTTAGCCCAGATGTATGCAATATCGGATGAGTTAGTCATAAAATCAAATCCTTAAGTAAAACATTGAGTCTGATCCTATTATACATCACATTTTTAATTTGTCAAGGCTTTTTTAGAATAATTATGTATGTAGAAAAAATGCATTCGACTATAATTGGTCAATATGATAAAAAATAGGGTTGACAGATGGCTTTGCGTGTTGTATACTATAAGAGGAACAATGCCGAAAGGTAAACTACAGCGTGACAATTGCTCACGTATTGGGTTACAAGAGCTGTTAAAAAATGAGCTAAGTATGATGATTCTTTACCACGCGAGTAATATCGCCGATTTAACCGAAATTAAGCCGTTATCGTATAATCACAAGTGCAGCGGCAAAGTGTGCTATTTCACGCCGAACGCGGAATAGTATTTCACTGCATTTTGTATTGTTTTCTCAATATCTCGCCTTATATATGGCATAATAATCTCCGGCTAAAATTCGATGTAATCTTATTATAGCCGAAATATTAGTGATTGGCAAGGTGTTTTTGAAATTCCTTGATTGACTTTTGGGGTATTGTGATGTATACTGTAAAAGTAAAAACTGTGATAGTGGTATTCATGGAATGGAGGGCTTCAGATGCCAAAATGTGAGTTGACGACCATGGTAATGGTACAAGACCCTACTACAGGCAAAGTGCTTGTACAGGAGCGGGTGAAAAGTTGGAAAGGGTATGCTTTCCCCGGCGGTCATATTGAGGACGACGAAAGCCTGTATGACTGCGCTGTACGTGAGGTTTTTGAGGAAACGGGGCTATCTGTTCGTAATTTGAAATCCTGCGGTTTAGTGCATTGGTTCAACAACAAAACAGGCGATCGTATGATAATTTTTCTCTATAAAACTATTGAATTTGAGGGCGATATTATCTCAAACGATGAGGGAAAAAACTTCTGGATGGATTTAGCCGAACTCCGCGCCGCCTTGAATAACGGTCAGCAGACTAACAGTTTTTACATTTATCAACCGCTCTTTTTTGATGATAAATACAGCGAAGCTTTCGGCTCTTGGAATAATGATGAACCGTGGGAGATGGAGTATAGATGAACATAAAAATGATAGTTACCGACCTTGACGGTACGCTTTTGCGGAGCGATAAAACTATATCGAATTACACCATAGAAATATTAAAAAAGCTTCGCGAAGAAGGCGTTAAAATCGTTTTCGCTACAGCACGTTCAATGGCATATTTGACAGATTATCTATCGCAAATTAGGATAGACGGTCTTTGTTTTAGTAATGGTTCAGCGATTACGGAAAACGGTATTGAAATCAAACGTTGTACTTTTGAAAAAGAAGATCAACAAGCAATAATATCACGTCTGAGAAATGAGAAAACTGTTTACAGAATTTCAGCGAAAAATGCGGTACACAGTTACTACAACGGCTTATCTGTAAATGATTCAGATGTATATTATGATTTTCCCCATGATGGCAGCGAGCTTTTTTCAAGTATATCGTTTCGCAGTACAAAACCGGAGTCTGTTTTAGATTTTCTTAATACATTGAGTGGTATTCATTATTATCGTGTAACCGGCGAAGAATTAACTGATGTTTTGCCGAAAAGTGCTTCAAAATGGAATGCAATACGGTATTTATCTGAAAAATGGCATATCCATATTTCTGAAATTGTTTGTTTTGGTGATGATTTTAACGATATTGAAATGCTCGAAAACTGCGGTATTGGTGTGGCTGTTTCAAATGCACTTGGTGAGGTAAAAGCTGTATCAAATTATGTTTGCGGATCGAATGACGAAGACGGCGCAGCACACTGGTTGGAGGAAAACGTGTTCGGTGTGCGTACCATCGTAGTCATTCCGTGGCAGGCGGAGTGGGTGACGGAGTTTGCGAAAATTAAGAGTGAACTGGATGCCGTTTTATCCGACATTATAATCTCCATTGAACACGTTGGCAGCACCTCGGTTGTGGGATTGGCGGCGAAACCCATCATTGACATTGATATTGTTATTGAGGAAAGCA
>JAISHV010000048.1 GCA_031262495.1 Ruminococcus sp. | reverse complement strand
TCACGTTTGCATGAACTTGTCAGGGGCAAGAGGGAGAGGGGGCGGCTATATATCGTGGCAGGCGAGACGCCGCCCCCTCTCCCTCTCACCCCCGACACCCCCCTCTCCCTCTCCCCCTGTGGGAGTGCCAAGCTGCGCGATTTAGTCTTACTCACCCGTTTTGTATATTCACTTCAAGCGACATACAAGAAAAAATATCCAATGAATTCCCAAATGTAAAGTTTTAGTTGGTACTGAGTAGTAGGGGCGGGCACCCTCGCCCGCCCGCACATTCTAAACGCTGTGCGGTTTGTCGATAAACGTGACATTCACTCTGACTTCTGTCCTCTGACATCTGTGTTCATTCGCTCTGCATCGCCAAAATCACATTCGGCACAAGTGCAGCCGGTAATTGTTCATATCTTAGGTGTTCGAGTGTGAAATCGCCGTTGCCGCGTGCTACTTGTCTTAGCTGCATTGTGAAGCTGTGCATTTCTCTCATCGGCACTTCTGCTTCAATCGCTGTCATGCCTTTGCCCGCCGGGTTCATGCCTATTACCCTTGCGCGGCGTTTATTGAGGTCGCCCATGATTTCGCCTGTGTTTTCATCGGGTACTGTAACCACAAGTTTCCCGATAGGCTCTAAAATCGTCGGGTCGGCTTGTTTGAGTCCCTCTTTATAAGCTACACCTGCCGCAATCTTAAACGCAAGCTCCGAGCTGTCTACAGGGTGATACGAACCGTCAACTAAGATAGCTTTAAGTCCTACAACAGGGCAACCCGCAAGCACACCCTTCTTCATAGACTCCTGTAATCCCTTTTCTACAGCCGGGAAATAGTTTTTGGGCACAGCGCCGCCGAATACTTTTTCTTCAAACACAAGTTCGTCCGATACACAGGGCTCAAACTCAATAACAACATCACCGAATTGCCCGTGACCGCCCGATTGTTTTTTATGCCGCCCTTGAACGCGGACTTTTTTGCGAATGGTTTCGCGGTAGGCAATCTTCGGCTCTGTGAGTATAACCTCCGCGCCGAATTTTGACTTAAGTTTGCTGATAGCCGACTCAAGATGCTGTTCACCTAAACCCGCGATAATAGTTTCGTGCGTGAGAGGGTCGGTATAAATTTCAAGCGTTTTGTCTTCTTCTGCCAAACGCTGAAGCCCTGTACCGATTTTCGCTTCGTCGCCCTGATTCTTCGCAGAAACAGCCATCTTATAGGTAGGTTTCGGGAATTCTATCGGTAAAATTTTAACATTTTCACCGTCGGTGATTGTATCAGAGGTATTCCCGTTAATCTTAACGGCAACACAAATATCCCCCGCGGGTGCTTCGTCCATTTCAATCTGCTTTTTGCCGATTAAAGTGTACAATTTGCCGATTTTTTCGTTTTGCTCTGATGAAGCGTTGAAATATTCGGTATTCGATTTAAGCGTACCCGAAGCAACGCGGATAAATGACATCTTGCCCACAAACGGGTCGGCAACGGTTCTGTAAATAAATGCGCGGAGTTTACCGTCTGTGTTTTTAACTTCGCCGCCGTCAACAGTCCCGAAAGGTTTAGCCTCGGCAGGGGAGGGCATCAGCAGTTCGATTTCTTTGAGTATCATATCAGCGGCTGTTCCGCCTGTACCGTTACAGATTACAGGCGTAATAATGCCTTTTTCCATACCGGCGTGAAGCCCGCGTACAAGCTCGTCCTGTGTGAATTCCTCGCCGCCGAAGAATTTATCCATCAGTTCTTCATCAGTCTCGGCGACAGCTTCCGCAAAAGCCGCCTGAAGCCCCTCAAGTCGGTATTCAACCTTATCGTTGATATCATTTGTAGGCATCGGACACTCAACAGGGTCGCCGTTATCCGAATAAGTATAACATTTTTTCTCAATAAGATTTATATACGAAATAACCTGACGGTCTTTAATAACCGGTACAATAACCGGGCAAACCGTCGGACCGAATTTTGTTTTGAGGTCTGTGAGTACATTATAATAGTTAGCCTCAGGGTCGTCAACCTTTGTAATTACAAAGATTTTGGCTTTGCCGAGTGTTTCGGCTAAGTCGTATGCCTTTTGTGTGCCGACTTTTACGCCGGATTTCCCGGAAACGGCAATCATAACCGTATCGGCGGCTGACACACCCTCATAAAGTCCGCCTGTAAAATCAAGCAGCCCCGGAGTGTCAATTAAATTAATCTTAATGTCCGATTTTTGCCCCTTAAATTCAAATGAAGCAAGCTTACAGCCGAGCGAAGCCTTACGCTTAATCTCCTCGGGGTCGTAGTCGGTAATGGTGTTTCCGTCAGAGATTCGCCCTAATCTGTCCGAAATTTTTGCGCGATAAAGTACACCCTCGATGAGTGAAGTTTTGCCGCTGCCCGCGTGTCCGCAGAGCGCGATATTCCTGATATTTTCTGCCTTATAGGTTTTCATACGGTAATAATCAGAGGTTTTTGCCCCTGTCTCCCTTCTGAATTTATAATTCATTTTATATTATACATCAATTAACAGAAAATTTCAAGTGTTTTTCCATAAATAATTCTGCAAATGTTTTATTTGAAAATTTTGACAAAATATTTTAAAAAGCTTGACAATAATAAAATATTATGATATAATAAAACGTAATTCTAAAAAATCCGCGAGAAAATTAAATGAAAAAAAAATCAGTAATAAACCCTAAATTCCGCAAATACATTTTAATAATATTTGTAGTTTTGTTTGCAGCAGCATTAATATTTCTGCTGATTAAACTGACGGGCAAAAAATCAGAAACCGAAAATGAATCTCATGACACGACAGCAAAAACTTCCGTGATAACAGATTCATCAGGTAAACCCGTATCTACAGTGGGCACCGAGACGGAGGACGAAGTGAGCGGAGTAACTATTGTTTCTATTGAAGAAGAAGAAAATATTGACAATGAATGGGCAATGTTTTTGGTGAATAATCAAAACCCCCTGCCCCCCAATTACGACGATATAATAACCACAGACTGGATAGCCGAGAATTATAAAGCCTATTATATGGACAGCCGCGCCGCGCCGTATGTCTTAGATATGATTGAAGCCGCAAAAGAAGACGGCATTGAACTCTATGTGGTATCAGCGTACCGCACAATAGCCTATCAAGAAGAAAATCTTGCCGGTTCTGTACAAGACAGGGTAAATTCCGGTATGACGTACGAAGAGGCATATGCCGATGCTTTGCAATCGGTAGCTTTGCCGGGCTGTTCAGAACACAATGCCGGGCTTGCCGCCGACCTTATGAGCGTTAACAACACAAATATGAATGATTCAAGCTTTGAAAACACACCCGAATTCGCATGGCTAAGGGAACACGCCGCCGAATACGGTTTTATACTGCGTTATCCCGACGGGAAACAGGATATAACAGGGATAATCTACGAGCCGTGGCATTATCGCTTTGTAGGCGTTTATTACGCTGATAAAATCAACGAAAGCGGACTGACTATGGAGGAATTCTTTGAAAAAGAAGGTTGGCTTGATGAAAACGGTAAAGCAATAAAAATGACCGGTCCTGTAGAAGCTGCCGAAGTTTCAGCAAACCCCGGTGAACCCGTACAAATAGTGACTCCCGATGAAACTACACAAACAGAAGTTGTGATTGTGGTTTAATACTAATATGCATTTAAATAATTGATTGAATTTGCTCCGAAACAACGGGCGAACACAGTTCGCCCCTACAGACCGTCGGGCAACGACTGAGGAATCTGTAGGGGCGGTCTTTGACCGCCCGAACATCATTTCATTTTTTATTGCATATTAGTTTAATTCCTTTTGTTAAAATTGTGTGAAATTTTTTAAAAACCCCTTGATTTCTGAAAAAAATGTGCTATAATTATATTAGCACTCAACCTATAAGAGTGCTAATACAAAAATAATAAAAAACAGGTGATGTAAAAATGTCTGAACAAAAAGCTTTTAAAGCGGAATCAAAGCGGCTGCTTGATTTAATGATTAACTCTATCTACACGCATAAAGAAATCTTCCTGCGTGAGCTTATTTCCAATGCTTCTGACGCAATAGATAAGCTTTACTTTAAATCCCTGACAGACAGTAATGTCGGGAAAAACCGTGATGATTTCGCGATTATGATTTCACTTGACAAAGAAAAAAGACAACTTAAACTGACAGATAACGGAATAGGCATGACACACGAAGAACTCGAAAACAACCTCGGTATTATCGCGAACAGCGGTTCGTTCGCTTTCAAAAAGGATAACAACGAAGAAGAAAGCGATATTGACATTATAGGGCAATTCGGCGTGGGGTTTTATTCCGCGTTTATGGTTGCCAAAAAGGTTGAAGTGCGTTCAAAAGCTTACGGGGAAACGGTAGCGCATTTGTGGCAGAGTGAGGGCGTAGAAGGGTATACTGTTGACGAATGTGAAAAAGATACCGTCGGCACTGAAATTATTTTAACACTCAAAGACGATACGGAAGACGAAAAATATTCGGATTATCTCGAAAGCTGGAAAATCCGTACACTTGTTAAGAAATATTCCGACTATATCCGCTACCCGATTAAGACACTTACGTCACATCAGCATCTAAAAGACGGTACGGGAACAGATGATGTCCCCGCTGAATATGAAACACATACCGAGCTTGAAACGCTTAATTCAATGGTGCCCATTTGGCGCAAGAATAAATCCGAACTCACGGCAGACGACTACAACAAATACTATAAAGAAAAATATTACGATTATGTTGACCCCTTGCTTTATATCCATAAAAAGACAGAGGGTAATGTAACATACGACAGCTTGCTCTTTATCCCCGCGAAAGCTCCGATGGATTATTATTCAAAAGAGTTTGAAAAGGGCTTGCAGCTTTATTCGTCGGGCGTGCTTATTACAGAAAAGTGTAAAGAACTCTTGCCGGACCACTTCTCATTTGTGAGGGGTTTGGTTGATTCGGCAGACCTTTCGCTCAATATCTCACGTGAAGTGCTCCAACACGACAGACAGCTTAAAATTATCGCTAAATCCATTGAAAAAACCGTAAAATCGGAACTCAAGAAACTGCTCACTACAGACCGCGAGAAATACGAAAAATTCTGGGAAGCATTCGGCTTGCAGATTAAATTCGGCTGTTATAACGGCTATGGCATGAACAAGGAGCTTTTACAGGATTTACTCATTTTTAAATCATCGGCAGAACAAAAATATGTGACATTGGATGAATATATTTCGCGCTTACAGACCGACCAAAAGTATATTTATTACGCGGCGGCGGATTCACTTTCAAGGGCTGATTCACTTCCGCAAACAGAACTGCTGAAATCTAAGGGCATTGAGATTCTTTATTTGACAGAGAGTGTTGATGAATTCGCCGTTCAGGTTATCGGGACATATGCCGAAAAGCCGTTTAAGAACATCTCAAGCGGTGATTTAGAACTCGGTGAAGCTGACAAGGCGAAATCCGAAGAGGTAAAAAAACAAACCGAAGATAACAAAGAGATTTTCGATTTAATCAAAGAAGCTCTTGATGGTAACATCAAGGAAGCGCGTTTGAGCGAAAGACTCGTGACACATCCGTGTTGTATTACGGCAGACGGGGATATTTCGCTTGAGATGGAGCGTACACTGGCGAAAATGCCCGAAAATGCCGAACACGTAAAGGCAGCGAAGGTGCTTGAAATTAACCCCGAACACCCCATTTGGAAAAAACTCTGTGAACTCGGTAAAACTGACAAAGAAAAGCTTTCAGATTACGCGAAGATTCTTTATAACTCAGCCCTTTTAGTAGAAGGTATGCCGATTGAAAACCCGAAAGAATATTCGGAGATGATAGTTAATATAATGACATCATAATTTATATCATATATTTACGGCATATTATTAAAAACATTCAATAAATTCATTAAAATTTAATTTTCACATATAAAAAAATTAATAAACTTATATTATAATAATTCTATGTTTTTCTTTTCTTTTGAGAAAAACATAGTTTTTTTAAATACAAATCTCGCATTAAAAACATTGAAAATGTTTTTAATGCCGCCGCTTTGCGGCGGGGCGGCAAAGCCGCCGAGATTAGTATTGAACGGTTTCTCTGCCGCCCTACAGGCGGCACTCGTCAGCAAAGCTGACGAGCATTAAAAAACGCAA
>JAISHV010000041.1 GCA_031262495.1 Ruminococcus sp. | reverse complement strand
ATCGAAACCAATCATGGTGAGTCGTTTATTTGGTTTGCAAAAAAGTCTGATTGAATAGGATATAGTCATAATTAATCGCGAGAAATCTATTTTAGGAAAAGTGTTATGAGTTTAGTGTTGATTAAACCAAGCGAGGAATACATAGAGGAAATCCGCTCCTTTAAGCAGGAGTTTATCGACAACAACGCCGAATTTAACGGCGTATGCGGGCTTAATCAATTTGAAGATTTGTATGCGTGGATTGGTCATTGCCGCAACATGGAAAGCCGTAATTACGCGGAGCCTTTGGGTTATGTTGAAAGCGAACAATTTATGCTCGTAAATGAGGGTGAAACACACATTTTAGGCATGATTAGTTTGCGACATTATCTTAACCAATCACTCGAAAAAACCGGCGGTCATATCGGTTACAGTATACGCCCTTCAGAATGGCGCAAAGGTTATGCAAAAGCAATGCTCTCACTCTGCCTTGACAAATGCCATTCATTCGGTTTGAAAAAAGTTTTAATTACTTGCGATGATGATAATATCGGCAGCAAAAAAACTATCATTTCTAATGGCGGCATTTTTGACGGGAAAATATCCACGGAAACGGGGTATACCGAGCGTTATTGGGTTCCCTGCGGCGATACTCGTATGCATAAAGCCCAAATCGGCGACGAAAGCACAGTTGCGACAATTTTGTGTAAAGCATGGCAATCCGCGTTTTCTGATATTATTACTGGTGATGATATGGCGAAGTTTGCTGATGAAAAACGTCATACAGCAAATTTTAAGCGAATATTTGAAAACGGCGGTTTTGCTCCTACTTATATTGCCGCTCTTAATGGCAAGCAATGCGGTATTATTTCTTTCGGCAAAAGCCGCAATTTAGATTCGCCGAATACGGCAGAAATTATAGCTATACACTCCCTCGATTCCGTGTGGGGTAAGGGTGTCGGGCACGCCATGATGGAGTTTGCACTTGCGGAGTTACGGCGGCAGGGCTATCAAGAAGTCATGCTGTGGGTGTTTGAGGCTAATGATCGTGCAAGAAAATTTTATGAACGGCACGGATTTACGGTAGATGATGCTGTAAAGGACAACGGCTTCGGGAACGTAAAAGAAGTGAGATACAAGAAACCGATATGAAATCAGACAATCAAGACCTTTTCTATCACAAGGACGGCTTTGAGGATAATCGCGACGATACCTACGCCAAAACAGAGTTTATCAAAAATGTAACGGAGAAAGCGAGGACTGACAAATGAACGTTATCGAAATCACTGAGAGCCACCTGTTATGGTTAAAGGTAGCCGAATATGCCGAGAGTTGTTCGTGGGATGCTTGCAAGAGAATGGCAACGCATATGAAAAATAGCGGTTTCACAGACTGGGAACGCTTATTTGTAGCCGAGGAAAACGGATATTTTGAAGGGTTTTGTGCGTTGTTAAAAGCCCAGCCGTTTCCCGGAGATGAATATCGCCCTTTGCTGAAGTGGCTTTTCGTTGACGAAAAGTACAGAGGGCATCGGCTGAGCGAGAGTTTGATTGACACAGCTGCCGATTATGCCAAAAGTATCGGATTTGATAAGCTGTACCTCACCACATGGCATATTGATTTGTACGAAAAGTACGGCTTTGTCAAGCTGTGCGACAAGGAAGTCCGCGAGGGTTATTCCGAAGGGATCTATGAAAAGTGCTTGACGGATGAAGCGAGGAGCGAGAAATGAAAATAGATAGAATTAAGACTCCTCGTCTGACCCTACGCCGTTTTTCCGCTGACGATTGGCGGGATTTGTACGAATACCTGTCCCAAGAAGAAATCGTGAAGTATGAGCCATACGGCGTTTATACAGAGGAGGCGGCGAAAGTCGAAGCAGTGCGCCTTATCGGAAACCGGGATTATACGGGAATTTTAGAGCGGGTGGAGAGTTATATCAACAAAATTTGAGGGATAAGGCTATGAACATACTTGTTTGCGGCGGCACACGCTTTATGGGAAGGCATTTGGTCAATTCACTGATAGCTAAGGGGTATTCTGTAACGATTGCTACGCGTGGAATAACGCCGGATACATTTGGTGATTCTGTAAATCGTATAAATGTCAACCGATTAGATTATGATTCGATGAAAAACGCTTTTAACGGTAAATCTTATGATGTTGTGTACGACACTTTAGCGTATTGTTCAAATGGCGTTAAGATTCTGCTTGATAATGTGGAGTGCGGAAGGTACATAACCATATCTACGACAGCCGTTTATAAAAAGCATATAGACACGCGAGAAGAAGAATTTAACCCTTACACCTACCCGCTTAAGTGGCTTAACAGAGAAGACGATATTTACGATGAGGTAAAACGGCAAGCTGAGTGTGCGATTTGTCAGGCTTATCCGCAGACAAAAGTAGTCATGGCACGGTTTCCTTTTGTGATTGGAACGGACGACTTTACGGAAAGGCTAAAATTCTATGTAGAGCATATTTTACAGAATAAACCTATGAACGTCGATAATCTGACGGCACAGATGGCGTTTGTTCGTTCAGATGAAGCAGGTAAATTCCTAGCTTATTTAGCCGACAGCGATTTTATAGGTGTGATTAATGGTGCAAGTGAACAGACTGTTTCAATACAAAATGTCGCGGATTATGTTACATTGAAAACAGGCAAAAATCCGATTTTTTCGCCAGACGGCGATGTCGCCCCTTATAACGGTGAAAATGAATACAGTATTAATGTAGACAGAGCAAAATCGTTGAGGTTTTCATTTACTACGTTGCATGAATGGATTTATGAGTTGGTTGATTATTATATAGACAAGGTATCTCAGAATGTTCTATAACGCAAAAAACAAAGAAATATCCGTCAACGGTTTCAACATGAGCTACTGTGAATTTGGTGAAGGTTTTCCGCTTATCTTGTTACCGGGTCTCAGCGACGGGATTACAAGCGTTAGAGGAAAAGCATTGCCGCTGGCTTACAGTTACCGTGAACTCGCGAAACATTTTAAGTGTTATATGTTCAGCCGTAGAGATAGTATACCCGAAGGCTTTACCATTGACGATATGGCTGATGATTTGCATGAGGTATTGACGGCTCTCAGTATTGAAAATACACACGTTTTAGGCGTTTCGCAGGGCGGTATGGTTGCTCTGCGGTTTTGCGTTAAGTACCCCGCGATGGTAGATAAACTGATTATAGCCGTGTCAGCTTCAAAAGTAAACAATCTGATTGATACGACAATAAACGCTTGGCTTAATTTTGCCGCAAATAGCGATTATAAAAGCATTTTTATTGACACCGCAGAAAAATCATATACCGAAAAGAAATTGAAACAGTTCCGTCCGCTCTATCCATTGCTTTACAGAATAGAAAAGCCTAAAAATTTATCGCGGTTTATCATTCAAGCTAAAGCTATTCTTAAATTCGATACATATAACGAACTTGAGAAAATCAAAAACAAGACGTTAATTATCGGCGGCTCTGATGATAAAATTGTCGGAGTAGATGTTTCCATTGAAATGTCAGAAAAAATATCGGGTAGTGAGCTTTTCATCTATGAAGGTTTAGGTCATGCCGCATATGAAGAAGCGAAGGATTTCAACGAACGGGTGATTCGGTTTCTTACTAAATAAATATAAGGTATATAAAACAATAATGAAAGATGAGCTTTCTTATGGATAACTTGATTATTCGAAAAGCGGAAGTAAAAGACGCCACATCGATTTTTGAATTGAACCGTGATGAACTTGGGTATACATATGATGTTCAAAAAACGTTAAAACGACTGCAATACTTACTTAGCA
>JAISHV010000006.1 GCA_031262495.1 Ruminococcus sp. | reverse complement strand
ATGTCCGTTTGAATGTCTTGCAGGGGGTGAGGGGCGAGGGGGCGGCTATTCGAGGTGGCAGGCATGACGCCGCCCCCTCTCCCCTACACCCCCTGCACCCCCTACCCCTCTCCCCCTGTCGCTGCATGGTGGCTGTCTATGTGGCGATTTTGAAAATTTAGTTTATCGAATAAAATCCGGGGATTCATAATCTAACTTCTAACATCTAACTTCTTACCTCTATGTTGGCTATTTCCGTTCCCGGGTAATAATGCAGAATAATCTCTTCCCACGTTGCGCCGCGTTTTGCCATTTCGTTGCTGCCGTAGCGGGATAAGCCTACGGCGTGACCGCTGCCTGTGGTTTTTACGGTGAAATTTTCTCCGTCAAAAGTTACCGCAAAAGCCGCACTTTGAAGATTTAAAATGCGCCTGAAATCCGTTCCGGTTATGGTTTTGTCGCCTACTTTTACGGTGGTAACTACGCCTGAATGAGATGAAGTTGTAATATTTATCCATTTAGCTATATCGTCATTGAAATTTATATTTACTTCTGTTGAAAACCGTGCTTTTATTTCGGCGGGTGTAAAAATTTCTTCGGCGGTAAACTGCTCATAAGTTTTATCAAATGATGAATCGACTGAAACAAGATACGGAATATCCGTACCCCACACATCAAGAGCAGAGGCGGTTTGTCCGGGTGAACAGCGGTGCATTGCCGCAATTATCGGTTCATCATCGGAGACGATTATTCTTTTTTGCATTTTTAAAACAATTCCGTTTATCTTTTTATATATTTTGGTGAAATCTTCCCCGTAAAGATTTTCGGCTGATGTTTCATCTAAAAATGCCTGAAACTCTGTGAAATCGTCTGAAACATCCGCGCCCATAAGTTTCGGGTCGGGATTTTGCGATTGTTTGACGATTTGGCGGACGGCGTAGGTATTTAAAATTACGGCGTTCGCTTCAAGAGCGGCGGTTTCATAGTCGGGGGGCGTTTCGGCTAAGATACAGTAGGTTATGTATTCGGTGATGGGTATTTCGGTTATTTCACCTGTTTTGGTTATGAGAATTTTAATATTTTCACCCGAAAATGAAAATTCATCAGACACAACCGGAATCTCCGCGGGAACATCCGAAATTTCAGCAGAAACAGGCGGACTTTCAGCCGATTTGAACTCATCAGAAAAAACAAGAGCCGCCCCCGGACACACTATCAATACAATAAACAACAGTAAACACAATTTAACATAATCTTTCATTTATAAAAATCCTCATATATATTATATTACGAAAGATTAAAAAACAGAATAAAGAATATTGACACTTGAATAAAGATATGCTATAATGATAAATAGCAAATTGTAAAAACTAAAAAAAGTTGGAGCAAAAAATGATTCAATGGCACAATCAAGCCTTGAAACAAATGGCAAAATTATCCGAGACAAGGCGTGAGCAAATCAAAGAAGCGGTTAACGGGCTGCCCTTTTCGGGTGATATTAGGAAGCTTCAAGGGCAAAAATATAGTTATCGTCTTCGTATCGGCGGCTATCGGATTATTTATAGGCTTACCGACGGAAATGTTCATATCGACCAAGTGTTGCCGCGAGGCAGCGCATATAAAAATTAAGGGGGGCGTGACAATGTCGCCGACAAGAGAAAATCTTCACCAAATGCTTGATGTTATTGATAACTCTGAGATTCCATTCGTTTTTCATATGTTTTTAAAACTTATTCCCGAAGACGAACCCCTCCCCGACGAATTAGAAGCAATCAAAACCTTAGACACATCACCCGAAAATTATATACCCGCAGACGAAATCGACTGGGATAATTTAGAAAAGTACTAACACAGAAGTCAGATGTCAGAAGACAGAAGACAGAGCGACTATTTCTCTAAAACAAAGCAATAAACAAAAAGCAAGTTACCCACCATAAAGGTAGTAACTTGCTTTTACTATAATTTAGATTAAAGTCATTCGGTCGCTCTGTATTCTGTATTCTGTACTCTGTATTCTGTTATTCGTACATCTTAGCGAGTCTTGTCAAATAGTCATAGCGGTCCTTTGCTCCGGCTAAAGCCTTATTAAAGAGCATATCGGCGCGTTCGGGGTTTTGGCGAACGAGCGACGAGTAACGCACTTCCGATTTGAGGAAGTCTATAAATTTCTCGTCTACGTTCGGGGTCTTTGAATCTAACGAGAACGGGTTTTTGCCTTCAAGTTTGAGTTGGGGGTTATAGCGGTATAAATGCCAATAGCCCGCTTCAACTACGCGTTTTTCTTCGGCTATGGCGTTTTTCATGCCGCCCTTGATGCCGTGGTTGATACACGGTGCGTAGCAGATTACGATTGACGGACCTTTATAGGCTTCCGCTTCGTTAATCGCTTTAATGCACTGATTCATATCAGCGCCGAGGGATACGTGCGCTACATAAACATAACCGTATGACATAGCTATTCCGGCTAAGTCTTTTTTCTTTACTTCTTTGCCGGCAGCCGCGAATTGTGCTATAGCACCTGTCGGGGTGGATTTTGAGGACTGTCCGCCGGTATTTGAATATACTTCTGTGTCGAATACTAAGATATTAACATCTTCTCCGGAAGCAAGCACATGGTCTAAGCCGCCGAAACCGATATCATATGCCCAGCCGTCGCCGCCGAACATCCAGTTTGATTTTTTATTGAGGAAAGCCTTGTCCGCTAAGATTTCACGTCCTGCCACACAAGCGGGGCAAGTGCATTTATTGCCGTTAGCTACATATTCAGCTTCCCATTCAGTGCCTTTCATCTCTTCCAAAGTAGGTTGACCCCACTCTAAAGCGGCGATGAAATCTTTGGTTGCAGCGGCGTTAGCTTTGCCGTCGTCTTTTGTATCGAGCCATTTCTGTGCGGCTTTCTTTACCTTATCTGCTGTCATGGGGAATGTGAGGAGTTCTTCGGTTTTCGCGATAAGACGGTTTCTCACGGCTTTTTGACCTAAGAACATTCCGTAACCGTATTCCGCGTTGTCTTCAAAGAGTGAGTTAGCCCATGCGGGACCTTTGCCTTCTTTGTTAACGGTATAGGGTGTCGCCGGAGCAGAGCCGCCCCAGATGGACGAACAGCCTGTTGCATTCGCGATATACATTCTGTCGCCGAAAAGCTGAGTAATAAGTTTCGCATAAGGTGTTTCACCGCAGCCCGCACACGCGCCGCTGAATTCGAGAAGCGGTTGTTTGAACTGTGAGCCTTTGATTGAAGTCGTCGCAAATTTCTTTTCGATTTCAGCCTTTTCAGGTAAACTCTGACCGTAAGCGAACAGGTCTTGTCTGTCAAGCTGTGAGTCAATGGGTTTCATTGTGAGGGCTTTGTTGCCTTTTTTGCCCGGGCAAACTTCTGCACACGCACCGCATCCCGAACAGTCTAATGTCGAAACAGTCATTACGAATTTCAGCTCGGATTTCGCGATATCGCCCGAACAGGTTTCTACAGGGGATTTTGAGAGTTCATCAGCCGTCATGGCGATAGGTCTGATTACCGCGTGGGGGCAAACGTAAGAACAGAACGTACACTGAATACAGTTTTCACTGTTCCATGAGGGTACGTCAATGGCAATACCGCGTTTTTCGTATGCCGCTGAACCCGCCGGAGATGTTCCGTCCACATAATCCATGAACGCCGAAACAGGCAAATCGTCTCCTTTTTGCGCATTCATCGGAATCAGTACGTTATTGACAAATTTCGTGAGTTCAGCTCTGCCGCCCTCGGCTTTAGCCTGTCCCATCGGTGTATTTACGCAATTTTTCCACGAGTCGGGTACTTTAACTTCAACTAACTCTTTATAACCCGCATCAATAGCGTCGTGGTTCATTTTAACAATTGCGTCGCCTTTTTTGCTGTAAGATTTTGTAGCCGCGTCTTTCATGAATTTAACGGCTTCATCTATGGGGATTATCTTCGCAAGTTCAAAGAATGCGGACTGTAAAACCGTGTTAATGCGGTTGCCTAAGCCGATTTTTTTACCGATATCAACACCGTCAATTGTATAAAATTTAATATTATTCTGTGCGATATAGCGTTTCACTTGTCCCGGGAGACGTTCTTCAAGTTCGCCGTCTTTCCATTGGCAGTTGAGTAAGAATGTACCGCCCGGTTTAATATCCGAAACCATGTCATATTTATCAATATATGACTGGTTATGGCAAGCAACAAAATCCGCCATATTAATGAGGTAAGTCGATTTAATCGGTGTTTTGCCGAAACGCAAATGCGAAACAGTTACGCCGCCCGATTTTTTCGAGTCATATGCGAAATACGCCTGAGCATACATATCCGTATGGTCGCCGATAATCTTAATGGAGTTCTTATTAGCCCCGACAGTACCGTCAGCACCGAGCCCCCAGAATTTACAAGCGGTAGTCCCCTGCGGAGCGGTAGCGAGTTTCGCGCCTTGCGCTAATGAGAGGTTTGTAACATCATCCACGATACCGATTGTGAAATGGGGTTTGAATTCCGCTTTGAAGTCGGCATTGTCGTATACAGCCTTGATTTGTGCGGGGGTTGTGTCTTTTGAAGCTAAACCGTAACGTCCGCCGCAAACGGTGATGTTATTGAATTTTGAGCCTTTGAGTGCCGCTAAAACGTCGAGGTAAAGCGGTTCGCCCAGCGAGCCGGGTTCTTTTGTGCGGTCAAGCACGGAAATTTGTTTTACGGAATCGGGGATAGCTTCTATAAGTTTATCCGCACAGAACGGTCTGTAGAGGCGGACTTTCACAAGCCCGAATTTGCCGCCCTCGGCGTTTAAGAAGTCGATAGTTTCTTCTATAGTATCGCATACAGAGCCCATTGCGATTATAATGTGTTCTGCATTCTCTGCACCGTAGTAGTTAAAGAGTTTATAGTCAGTGCCGATTTTGGCGTTGACTTTGTTCATATATTCTTCAACAACAGCGGGGAATTTGTCGTAATATGTGTTGCAAGCTTCGCGGGCTTGGAAGAACACGTCGCCGTTTTGCGCCGTACCGCGAGTAACAGGGTGTTCGGGGTTTAAGGCTTTGTCGCGGAAATCCTGAATGGACTGCCAGTCAACCATTTCAGCCATATCCTCGTTTTCCCACACTTCGATTTTCTGAATTTCGTGAGAGGTTCTGAAACCGTCAAAGAAGTGGAGTACCGGCACTTTGCCCTTTAAAGTAGCTAAGTTCGCAACCGCGCCGAGGTCCATAACTTCCTGAACATTACCCGAACAGAGCATCGAAAATCCTGTCTGACGGCAAGCATAAATATCGGAATGGTCACCGAAAATCGACAGTGCGTGTGAAGCTAAAGCACGTGCGGAAACGTTAATTACGCAAGGGAGCAGTTCTCCGGCAATTTTATACATATTCGGAATCATAAGGAGCAAACCTTGTGACGCTGTATATGTTGACGTTAAAGCACCTGCCTGTAATGAGCCGTGAACAGCACCCGCCGCACCCGCTTCTGACTGCATTTCGCTGATAGCAACTTCTCTGCCGAACAGGTTTTTGCGTCCCGCAACAGCCCATGTATCGGTAACTTCTGCCATAACCGACGACGGCGTAATCGGATAGATAGCCGCGACATCGGTAAACGGATAAGAAGCCCATGCGGCGGCATTGTTACCGTCCATTGTTTTCATTTTTCTTGACATTTTTTAAAGTAATCTCCTTTTTATTGCAATTTCGGTTGTAAATTCGTCCGCTGAATATTTTATTTACGGAAAACGGCGATTTGCAACTATTAAAGATTATTATACCATATTTTTATCACAATGTCAATGAATCAACAAAAAAAATAACAAAATTTAAATAAATACTTCTACGCGGCGAGCAAAAAGGGAATACAAAATAGTTCCATCGCGAATTAACTGCGCGGTTGCCGCGCTCAAGTAAAATTTTCTTTAAAAAATATTAAATTAGATTGTGTATAAAAATATTGAAATTAAGAATATAAATTATATTTTTAGTTTTTGTTTAAAGCTAAACATATAATTTGAAATCAAACATTTTTGTTTCCGTTTATTTTATAAAAATTTCACAATTAAAACTGTTCAAACGCGTTTTTTTGAGTTCGCGACATTACGTATTGACAAAGAACTTTAAAATATATATAATTATTTTAACGACTAACGAATTCGGTTTACTATTTAGAGTAAACGTCGGTGCAATTGCCTGTTGTCCTCCTGACCTGTCAGGCTGTGCCGTTTGTGTAACCGATTTCACGTTCTCCTTTTTTAAATCCGCCTTTTGTAAAAAACAAAGGGCGGGTTTTATTCTTGGGAATATGTGTATATTTAATTTTAAAGATTAGAATTGTAAAAGTTTTCAATTTTACACGTAATAAAATCAATCTATATTCTCAAACAGTGTACATTTACATCGGCTTTGGACTTGTACTATTTTGACTGAATGTGATTAAAATATGACTGTTTTTCAAAAAAAGCTTGACATTTTTAATCGTTTAAATTATAATAATTATTCTAATTTTACTCACAAATTCTTTCTTATATTATTTTGACTAATAGTGATACATATATGACCAATTTATGTTTTTTGCTTGCAGAAAAAAAAAAAAAATGGTATAGTATAAGCACAGAGCAAGAAATGGTTCTTGCCGAAAATAATTTTTTCAAATCCGGGATATGGATTGGAAGGAGCACCCCATGAAGAAGGTAACAAAAACGTTTACGACTTTTATTCTTCTTACAGCTTTACTCTTAACTTCACTTGCTACTACAGGGTTATTCTCTACTAAGGTTACGGCAGCGGATACAAATATATATTTTGTAAACAACAGCGGACAAACGTTAGGATCAATGCAAGCTTCAACAGGTGCTGTAATATCTGCGACTGTTTCAACAGACGGCTCGTATTTTGTTAAACACGGTTCAGGCAAAGACATTGAGGTCAGCACTTCCGCAAACGGTTTATATTTAAATAATGACTACGGCAAAGGCGAACCTGTATCTGTTTCATCAGGCTTAAATACTTATTATGTGCGCGACAGAGCTACAGGCTACAGAGTTGCAACTCTTAAAATTACAGGTCAGGTTCCTCCCAAAGTTGAGCCGGATAATGAAACATTCACATTAAAGGATAAGAACGGCGTAGCGTATAGAACTATTAAAAAAGGACAAACAACATACGTATTTGTTCCCTCCGGCGGTGACTATCTCGTAGTAAGCTCAAAATCAAGAAATATTTACAGATCTTATGCTGGTAAAGTAGTAGACAATAATATTAAAGACAAATACGGGTATGTAGGCGAAATGATAAATGTTCCTTCTAATAAAGGCTTTGCTTCTGCGCCTGTTACGATAACTGTTTGTGAGGCTGACAAAACAACTTTAGCATCTTTTAAAATTGTTAATAAAGGATCAACCCCCGGCGCTAACTACACTTATGTAGTTGATAATGCAACAAACGAAATTAAATATGTGCATCAGATCGGTACAACGAACAATGTTTATATCGGCTATTCAGGCAACTTCACTATTGCAAATACAAAAGAATCAAACGCTTATATCAATAACAATCTTATATCAGGAAACCACAGACCTCATAATGTTAATATTGTCAGAGGCTCGAACGTGATTAAAATTATAAATTCATTAAACGGAAGAACGGTTCTTGATGAAATCGTAATAAGAAGTTATTCCGCAAAGTAAAAAAATAATCTTAAATAAACATTAATAAAGGTTTACGAATAAAAAACTATCCCCCGCTTCTGAAAAGAAGCGGGGGTGGTTTTTTAGAAAAAATACTTGCTTTTTTATGAGAAATAGTGTATAATAACAGGTAGGGCGGTGCTTTTTATGGTTTACACATATCCGGCTTGTTTTTATACGGCTGATGACGGAATAACGGTAGATTTCCCGGATTTGCCGGGGTGCGTTACTTGCGGTATGACAATGGACGAAGCAATTTTAATGGCAGAGGATGCCGCTTGCGGTTGGATTCACTCGGCACTTGAAGATGATGAACCTATCCCTTCGCCCTCTGATTATAAAAATGTTACAGCAACAGAATATGACAACGGATTTGTCAACCTCATCAGACTCGATATTGATGAATTTGAACGAAAAATTAACCCCGAAATTGTCAGTAGGAGTTGTTTATTACCAAATTGGCTCAACGCTTTAGCCGAGCGGCGCGGAATAAATTTTTCCGCCGCGCTTCAAAGAGCTATTCAACAGGAATTGGGCATTTAAACAGATTTCAGAAGTCAGAGTTTAGAAGTCAGAATTTCGCCGCTTCGCGGCGCGTTATTGTTGGATTTACTAAATGTTCCAAACCTGCCGATTTGTTCGGCGGGTTTTTACTTGTTTAGAAATTAGAAAAAATACTTGCTTTTTTATGAGAAATAGTGTATAATTAAATTTGAATTGAAGATTGAAGATATTAAAAATCAAATATATCAACCTCTACGCGGTGAGCGTGTAGAGATAATTGAAAAACTTTCATCAGCGATACGCAGCGTTGCTGCAACGGCGGGTTGCCCGCCTTATTAGGTGTAAATATATGGCAATAGTAATAGCCTGTGCAAATCAAAAAGGCGGCGTCGGGAAATCCACGACAGTCGTTAATCTCGCCGCCGCTTTAGGGCAAAAAAACAAGAAAGTCCTCTGTATCGACTCCGATGCTCAAGGCAACCTCACAAGCGGTTTCGGTATCAAGAAAAAAAACCTTGACTCAACCGTTTATGATGTTCTCCTCGGAAAGCGAAGTATCGCCGAAACGGCTGTTCCCACTAAATTTAAAAACGTTTCTGTTGTTCCCGCGACCTCAGACCTTGCGGGCGCGGATATTGAACTTATTGACATTGATAACCGCTCAAACCGAATGAAAATGGCAGTTTTGACCGTTAAAGCGGCGTATGATTTTATTCTGATTGATTGTCCGCCGTCACTGTCGTTGCTTACCGTAAATGCTTTGTGCGCTTGTGATGCGGTTTTGATTCCGCTTCAATGTGAATTTCACGCCCTTGAGGGGCTGTCACAGCTTATTGAGTCTATACGGCTTGTAAAACAGCGGTTTAATCCTGCAATTGACATTGAGGGTATTCTTTTTACAATGTATGACGGGCGTTTAGGGCTTACTCATCAGGTAGTAAATGAAGTCCGCAAACACTTTCCGAATAAGACCCTGCAAACCGTTATCCCCCGAAATGTAAGGCTGTCAGAAGCCCCGAGCCATGGTATGCCTGTGATTTATTATGATAAATCGTCTAAGGGATCGGAAAGTTACATACAACTGGCGAATGAGATACTTTTGAAGCACAAAACAGATGTCAGAGGTCAGAAATAAGAGGTCAGATTTTGTAGGGGCGGGCGCCCTCGCCCGCCCGCAATATCTAAAATACTGTGCCTTTTGCTGATAAACGAAAATTTAAAATATTTTTGTTTTAACTAAAATCATGCGTTTTAGTATGCGCGGGCGGGCGAGGGCGCCCGCCCCTACAAAATAAAAATTTTAAAATTATGAAAAAAATAAACACATGAAAAAATTAGGTTTGGGGCTTGATGCCCTGTTTGATGATAATTCCGGGAGTTTGCGGGAGTCTTCTACTTTGCGGATTTCCCAAATTGAGCCGAATAAATCCCAGCCGCGCCGTTTCTTTGATGCCGACGCAATGCAAAGCCTCACTTTAAGCATAAAAGACAATGGGCTTTTACAGCCTATTCTTGTTACGCCCATTTCAGACGGGCATTATCGTATTGTCGCCGGTGAACGCCGTTATCGTGCCGCTAAGTCGGCGGGGCTTACCGAAATACCTGTCATTATTAAAGAACTCACCGACAGGCAAATCGCCGAAGCCGCTTTAGTCGAAAACCTACAGCGCGAGGGACTGAACCCTATCGAAGAAGCCGAAGGCTTAAAACAACTGATTGACGATTTCGGATTAACCCAAGAAGCCGCCGCAAAAATCGTCGGCAAAAGCCGCCCTGCTGTCGCGAATCTCCTGCGCCTGCTTGAGCTTTCACCCGAAATCAAAGGCTTTTTAATTGAGCGGAGAATTTCACCCGGACAGGGCAAAGCCCTGCTTTCTGTCACTGACGAGAAAAAACGCGCAGAACTCCTTTACCTTTGCGCCGACGGCAAAATGACCGTCCGCGAAACCGAAAAGTCCGCCGCAAAACTAAGTGAACCTGATATTCAAATAGTTCACCCGCTTTCGCCCGAAAAAAAGAAATATCAGCATATTACCGAAACAGAACTCGCCTTGCGCGAAACCCTCAGCCGCAACATTTCAATTAAATCAAAAGACGGCTCAAGCGGGAAACTTACCATTGAATTCGACAATGAAGATGATTTGAAGAAGATTGCTAAAATTTTAGAAAATTTGAAATAAATATAGGGAAGTAAAACGAGATGTTGGATATCAGATTTGTCCGTGAAAACGCTGAAATTGTCAAAGAAAACATGAAAAAGAAATTTCAGGAGAACCGCCTCGGCATGGTTGATGAGGCTATCGAATTAGATGCGAAATTTCGCGCCGCCAAAGCAGAGGGCGATAAGCTCCGCGCCGAAAAAAACAAAACCGCCAAAGAAATCGGCGGCATGATGGCACGCGGCGAAAAAGACAAAGCCGAAGAGGCGAAAAAACAGGTTTCGGTTTACGCTTCAAGGCTTAATGAGCTTGAAATCATAGAAGTAGAAACTTCTGCCGCTTTAGACAAAATAATGAGAAGAATTCCGCAAATAATAGATGAAAGTGTGCCTATCGGGAAAGACGACTCGGAAAATGTTGAACTTGAGCGTTTCGGAGAAGCCGTGGTCCCTGATTTTGACATTCCCTATCACACGGAAATTATGGAACGTTTTAACGGTATTGACCTTGACGCGGCGCGGAATGTCGCGGGGAATGGGTTTTACTACCTGATGGGGGATATAGCCAGACTTCACTCTGCGGTAATCAGTTACGCAAGGGATTTTATGATTGACCGAGGTTTTACGTATTGTGTACCGCCGTTTATGATTCGCAGCGGGATTGTTACAGGCGTAATGAGTTTTGCCGAGATGGAAGCAATGATGTACAAAATCGAGGGTGAGGACCTTTATTTAATCGGTACGTCAGAACATTCAATGATCGGGAAATATATCGACACTATTGTTAAAGAAGAAACGCTTCCGCATACGCTGACGAGTTATTCGCCCTGTTTTAGGAAAGAAAAAGGTGCTCACGGGCTTGAGGAACGCGGCGTTTACCGTATTCATCAGTTTGAAAAACAAGAGATGGTTGTAATCTGCAAGCCCGAAGACTCAATGAAATGGTATGACGTAATGTGGAAAAATACCGTTGATTTATTCAGAAGCCTTGATATTCCCGTTCGTACTCTCGAATGTTGTTCGGGGGATTTAGCGGATTTGAAAGTAAAGTCGGTTGACGTTGAGGCATGGTCGCCCAGACAAAAGAAATATTTTGAGGTCGGGAGCTGCTCAAATTTAGGTGATGCACAAGCGCGCCGCCTAAAAATTCGCGTTCAGGGTTCTGACGGCAAATACTTAGCGCATACTCTGAATAATACGGTTGCCGCACCGCCGCGTATGCTTATTGCATTTTTAGAGAATAATCTTAATGCGGACGGGTCGGTGAATATACCCGTTGCACTGCGCCCTTATATGGGGAACAAAGAGAAAATTGAAACTGTAAATTAACTGTAAATTAAAAATGCTGAAAATAAAAAAAGTCCTCATAGCCAATCGCGGTGAAATTGCCGTCCGTGTCATAAGAGCCTGCCGTGAACTGGGCATATCTACTGCGGCGATATATTCTACGGCAGACCGTTCTGCGCTCCATGCACAGATCGCCGACAGTGCCGTTTGTATCGGTGCTGCCGATTCAAAAAAGTCATATCTTGATATGAACGCTGTCATTACCGCCTGTAAGCTTACAGGTTCCGATGCGGTTCATCCCGGGTTCGGGTTTTTGTCCGAAAACGCGGATTTTGCACGTCTTTGCCGTGATAATGGTATTACTTTCATAGGTCCGTCGCCTGAATGTATTGACCGTTTGGGCAATAAAGCCGCCGCTAAATCCACTATGGCAAAAGCCGGAGTGCCTGTTATTCCGGGTTCTGACGGAGCTTTGAATTCGTATGACGAAATCAAGAGTTTCTGCGATAAAATCGGTTACCCTGTGATGATTAAAGCCTCATCAGGCGGCGGCGGGCGCGGAATTCGCCGCGTTAACAATCCGTCTGAACTTGAAACAAACGTTAATGCCGCCCGAGAAGAGGCATTAAATTATTTCGGCGACGGCAGTCTATATGTTGAGAAATTTATAGTTGACCCTAAGCATATTGAATTTCAGATTTTAGCCGATAATCACGGCAATGCTGTCCACTTAGGCGAACGCGACTGCTCAATGCAGAGGCGAAACCAAAAGGTTTTAGAAGAAACTCCGTCGCCGATTATGACAGCCGAATTACGCGAAAAAATGGGCAATGCCGCCGTCAAAGCCGCAAAAGCCGCCGGTTACACCAATGCGGGTACTATTGAATTTTTAGTTGACCGCGATTTAAACTATTATTTTATGGAAATGAACACCCGAATTCAGGTTGAACACCCCATTACGGAAGCCGTAACGGGCGTTGACCTTGTAGCGGAGCAGATTCGTATTGCCGCCGGTGAAAAGCTGCCGTTTAGTCAGGGCGATATTGCGCTTCGCGGACATTCGATTGAATGTCGGATTAACGCCGAAGACCCCTCAAAGAATTTCCGCCCGAATCCCGGGAAAATCGAGTCGCTTCATATCCCCGGCGGACCGGGTGTGAGGGTTGACAGTGCCGTTTATCAAGGTTATACTATACCGCCCTATTATGATTCAATGATAGCCAAACTCATAGTCCACGCGCCGACACGCGAACAGGCTATTATGAAAATGCGCCGCAGTTTAGCCGAATTCATCGTAGACGGCGTGAAGACTAATATTGATTTTGAATTGAGTTTGATTACCGACCCTGTTTTTTTAACCGGGGATTACGATATTGGGTATTTGTCGAGAATTAATGGTTAATTAAATTGACTAATATAAGAAAATGTCCGCTTTGCGGCGGTGATGTTTTGGGAAAAACGTGTTTTTCCTGCGGGTTTGAATTTCCCGATGAAAAAACCATGCGCGACAAGCATGATTTTGAACCCGATGATATAGTCTTACAGCCCTCTGCGGAAGATATTCTTCCGCCGCCGCGCTATTTTGACGTTGATTATAAAGCTGCCGATTACGCCGCCCCGAATATCAAGGTTGCCCCTCATCAGCAAAACGCCTATACCCCGCCCCCCCGTGCGTACGCTCCGCCCCCTCAAAACACCTATCAGAACAGTTCTTTCGACGATTTCTGCCAGCGTTATTCCGAAATGTCTTTGGGGCAGAAATTTAAAAAATACTGGTGGGCTGTTGTTGTCGGTTTGCTCGTCAGCGGTATATTCCCCATCATTGCGGCTATCGCCGTGAAATTATTCGGGAAAAGCGATCGCAAAAACGCCCTCATAGGCGACCTCATCCTCTTAGGTATACTAAGCATATTCATATTCAGCTAACAGAAATCAGAAATCAGATGTCAGATATCAGAATACGAAAGCCCTGATTTCGGTTGAAATCTTGATATTCATCTTCTGACCTCTGTCTTCTGACCTCAGACCTAACAGAAATCAGAAATCAGATGTCAGATGTCAGAATGTGAATGTCCGTCTTCGATGTCGTATGAATGTCGTACACCGTTTCTGAGCTAACAGAAATCAGAAATCAGATGTCAGATATCAGAATACGAAAGCCCTGATTTCGGTTGAAATCTTGATATTCATCTTCTGACCTCTGTCTTCTGACCTCTGACCTCTGTTATGTACGGGCGGGCGACCAAAGGTCGCCCCTACAAAATCTATATTCAATATTCCGGTGAATTTAAATGGCATTAGAAAATTTATTCGGTCTTGTAAAAGACCGCTGGAACGGCATTACAGGGAATAATCCCCCTGCCGAAAAGCCCAAAAACGAACCCGCGCCGGCTGAAATACCGGCTGCCCCCGGGTTTAAATGCCCCCGCTGTCTGACGGTAACCCCGACGGATGTTTTTGCGGCGGGTATGAAAGTTTGCCCTAACTGTAACTATCATTCGCGGATTTCTGCCGATGAGCGTATCGAAATGTTCACCGACAAGGGCAGTTTCACCGAATTTGATGTAACTATGAAGAGCCTTAATCCCATTGATTTCCCCGGCTATGAAGAAAAGCAGCGCGAGCTTGCCGAAAGACTTAAAATGAATGACGGCATGGTCACCGGGCTTTGTACTTTGAGGGGCGAAAAAATAGTTTTAGGCGTTATGGACAGCCGCTTTATGATGGCTTCGATGGGTTCTGTCGCGGGCGAGAAGATTACACGCGCTTTTGAATACGCAACCCGCGAGGGTTTGCCTGTGATTATGTTTACAGCCTCAGGCGGCGCACGTATGCAGGAGGGGATTATTTCGCTTATGCAGATGGCGAAAACCTCCGCCGCCGCTAAACGTCATTCTGATGCCGGACTCTTGTTTATAAGTATTATGACTGACCCGACTACAGGCGGTGTTGAAGCTTCTTTTGCTTCACTCGGGGATATTATTATCGCCGAACCGAAGGTGTTAATAGGTTTCGCGGGGCGGCGCGTTATTGAGGGGACTATAAAACAACGTCTCCCCGATGATTTTCAGTCCGCTGAATTTCAGTTAGCGCACGGGTTTATTGATATGATTTGCGAACGTAGGTTTTTAAGAAGAACGGTGGCGCATTTGATTAAATTGCATAAATAGGTAAGAAAAATGTCCGAAAAAATAAAAAATTCCGCTTGGGAAAAGCTTAAAATTATACGCGAGAAGAACCGCCCTACGGTAAAGGACTATTTGCCGCTTTTGTTTGATGATTTTTTTGAACTTCACGGCGACAGGCTTTACGGCGATGATGCGGCAATAATCGGCGGTGTCGGGTTGTTTGACGGCGTGCCTGTTACCGTAATTTCACAGGTTAAGGGGCGAAATTTAGCCGAAAACAAGGCGGGGAATTTCGCTATGCCGCACCCGGAAGGGTATCGCAAGGCTTTGCGGCTTGCGCGTCAGGCGGAGAAATTTCACCGCCCTGTGATTTGTTTTATTGACACACCGGGTGCTTTTTGCGGAATTGAAGCGGAAAAACGCGGTCAAGGCGAGGCTATTGCCCGAAATTTATTTGAATTTATCACCCTTAAAACCCCTGTAATTTCTGTAGTCCTCGGCGAGGGCGGCAGCGGCGGCGCGTTAGCACTGGGGATTTGCGACCGCTTAGGCGTTTTGGAGAATTCCATTTATTCTGTAATTTCCCCGCGAGGCGCGGCTTCAATCCTCTGGAAAGATGCCGGTAAAGAAAAGGATGCCGCCGAAGTACTCAAAATCACGGCAACGGATATGCTGAATTTCGGTATCGCCGAAAAAATAATCCCCGAACCCCCGGGCGGTGCTCACACAGACACAAAAAGAACCGCAAACGCCATAACAGATTTCCTCTCCGAAAGTATTAATCTCCTCAAACAAGCCGATATAGATAACCTATTAGAAAAAAGATACCTCAAATTCAGGAATTTGGGGGTTTATGCGGAATAAACACAACACAGAGATCAGAAATCAGAGGACAGAGGTCAGAAGTCAGAGGACAGAGGTCAGAATTGTAGGGGCGAACTGCGTTCGCCCGTGCACATACAATATTTTGGAGTAATCGGCTTCCGCTTTAAACGGAAGCTATTATTTTTTCAGAATTTATATCGACAAAATCCCCGAAAATTTCACCATTTGTTGTGATACAATAGATAAGTAAAAGCAAATAAATAAGACCAACGAGTAATGGGAAAGATAAATGTGAAAGCATACTCAAACCATTACAAGAGGTCTTATAATGAATAGTATAGCCCAAAATGCCAAATGGAAACAGAAGGAGAAAATTCAAAAAGAAAAAAAGCGCGGCAACCGTCACGCAGTATCTGAAACTGCGGCATTGTATCGCATAGCGTGCGTTAAAACAATCTATGACCGGCATAAACGGTGGGACTGAACATGGAGAAGTTTAGTTGAAAAAAGTCATCGCCCGCAGAGTCACCCGAACGAGCACATACCGGAAGAAGTGCAGCTCATAAAAGATGTTTATCGTGAAAAAGGCTTTTTAGAACCGCTTTTACTTTGGCAAGAACTTCGCGAACGCGGGTACAAACGCAGTTTCGGCGGTATGAAACGTTTCATCAGAAAACACTTTCAAAACGGAAAACAGAAAAAACTTTCTCGTAAAAAGCCAAAATTATACCACGGCGGCACTTTTCCGGGAGAAGAATTACAACTTGATGTCAAATTTGTACCGGCAGATTGTAACAAGTCAGATGTGAAATTATATCAATTTACCGCTATTGACGAATATTCGCGTTGGTGTTATCGTGAAATTTATAATGAGCACAGCACTCATTCAGCATATTTATTCTTGTTAAATCTCATAAAAAAAGCTCCGTTTCCCATAAAGTTAATCCAAACTGACAACGGTACCGAATGGACAAATGCGCTGCCGGTCACAAAAGCTACTCACAAAACGCTGTTTGAAGAGGCTCTCGCCGAGTTCGGCATTGAGTACAAACGTATCCGAATCGCTACTCCACGGCACAACGGGCGGGTGGAACGTCAGCACGGTTTAGACCAAAAACGTTTCTACAATAAAAACAAGTTCTATTCCCTTGCTGACGCGCAAAAAAAGGTAAGTTCGTATAACAATTACAGCAACTCCCGTATCAAAATTTGTTTGAAATATAAATCCCCCATCCAAGTTTTAGCAGAATTTTCGACTGTTACCTCACTCTGACGGGGACGGCTCGCCCCCGTACCCACCGCTACTCTTTTGTTGCCAAAAGAGTAGCAGAAAAGCAGGAATTGTTTTCTTATTTTTAGTTTCCCATTATTTAACTTTTACTTATCATTGACACACGAACACGTTTTTTAAAAAAATGAATTTTTCTATTGACAATACGTGAAATACGTGGTATAATGTATATATCAGAAGTCATAGGAGATTATATGAAGCAAAAAGAGTTGCACCGAAAATTATCCAAAGCCGGTTGGTATTTAGTACACGGCGGAAAACATGATAAATATGTTCATAAAGACCATGAACAATCGTTGACAGTTCCGCGCCACAAAGAATTACCCGAACCGCTTGCGCGCCAAATACTTAAAGATGCGGGGCTTTTATAATTACATAAAGGAGTTAAATTTATGAAATATTGTTATTATGCAATTTTATCACCGTATAAAAATTCTTATTTAGTACGTTTCCCGGATTTAGTCGGTTGTAACACTATGGGAACAAGTTTAAGAGATGCTTCTGAGATGGCGGAAGATGCTGCTTCGCTTTGGCTATGTGATCGCGAGGATAAACGCCTTCCGATTATACCTGCTTCAGAACCTCGAAAAAGCGAAAACTCTGACGAGATTATTATCGTAATAAACATCGACACCGACTCCTATCGCCGCAAAAACGATAACCGCTCCGTCAAGAAAACCCTCTCAATCCCGAATTGGCTCAACGAAAAAGCTATAAAAGCCCACATCAATTTTTCGTCCGTGCTTCAAGAGGGGCTAAAACAACATTTAGGTATTCCGGAGTAAATTAAACGCCCCTCTTTTTTGAGGGGCGTTTATTCTTCTACGCGGTGAGCGTGCAGAAGCAGATGAAAGACTTCCATCAGCGATACGCAGCGTTGCTGCACCGGCGGGTTGCCCGCCCGCCCCCTTTTTTAAGGGGGCGTTCAAATTTACTTACATCCGTTAAGCTTATTCTTCTTCATGATATTCGGGAAATTTTTATAGGCTTCGTTACAATCGACATCACCTTTGATACCGTCTATTTTGCCTTTCCACGAATACTGCCACATAGCGAATTTTTTACAGTAAGTCGGTCGGACTTTTTCCACACGCGCCGCCCAGCAGGAAAACTTATCTTGAATAGAGCTTTCCAGATATGACACGAAAAAGCTGTCGAATGAATAAACACCCGCGAAGTATTTATTCTTTTCAAGTTCAGTGCAGAATTTCTCTGTGATTGCCGTACAAGTTGCCTTTGAGAGCTTTAGATGACACTTATCCTCAATATCAAAATAAATAGGATATTCAAAGGATTTGTCCTTAATAACTTCAAGGCAAACTTCCGCTTCCTGCTTTGCCGCAGCCACATCTACAGCATATGAATACCAGTAAGCGCCGACGGGCAATCCGACGGATTTTGCGCCCGCATAGTTTTTTTCAAAACAGGCATCTTTTTGTTTTAACAGTTTCCCGTAGCCGGCTCTGATTATAACACCCGTTACCCCGGCGGCTTTTACCTTTTTCCAGTCGATATTGCCGTTGTGTTTTGAAACGTCTATAATGAGTTCAGCCATAATAAGCTCTCCTTTAATCTGAATTTTCGGGGCTTTCTGTTTCCTTGTTTTTACTTTCGGCAATCTTCTCGTCTGACTTAAGCTGCAAGAGCACGCTTTTGAGACGCTGCGGTATAGGCAATCCCAAAATACCGCAATTCTCAATCAGCGAAATACTCTCATTCGAGATATAAAAGAGCATCGTCATCGTCATCAGAAGGTCGCCGCTGCCGACAATATTAACGTCTAAGATATGCGCAAATGATACAATCACAAGCGTCAATATCTTTTTTATTATGCCTTTTGCGCCCTCAGCACTCGAAAGTGTTTTTGTGGCAATCCCGCATAACAGTCCTGTGATATAATCAAGTATAATAAGCACTATAAGCGTAATGAGAATACCGCTCATGCCGCCGAACAAAAATGTGCAGACTGCTATCAGACCTGAATAAATCATTTCTATTGTTCCTTGCTTTTCCATATTCCCTCTTTTTTCGACATATTATATAGTATGTAACAGAATTTATATTGTTTACTTTTTGTTGTTTTCCTGTACGGTTATGCTTGCGGCGGCGTAAAAATTTGATTATACGAAAACCGATAATAGCCGCCTTCCCAGTTTACTTTTTTTATGAATTTATAGTTCGTATTGTACATTTCAGGCGCCCATGGCGGGTATATCATGTCGCCTGTGGTTTGAAGTTCGGCTCTTTTTCCGATTTTTGCACCGATTATACCGATTTTTTGGTTGTAAAAATCATACGGACCGTTTGGCTGTTCACACCATAAACACGCATAACTTCTCTGCATAGGCTCTACTAAAACGCCTGACGGTTCTGACGGATATATATGTACAATATAGTCGCCTAACTCGGCGTAAGTATGTCCGGCTATTATAAACCCCTGCATAAGATTTGTGATATTCGCCTTTGCCCAAAGCCAATTCGGATTACTCGGCGGCGGCATTATAACGCCGTTTCGCGTGTCTTGCGGCGTAAATCTTTCTATTGGGCTGCCGTCTCCCCAATCAATCTCAAAATCATTTAAATACAGTTCGAGATGCGCGCCGTCAATCCAATACGTCCAAATGAACGCAGCTACCGAACCGAAGTAATTAGGGCTGCCCGGCGGGGAATTGTCAAAAACCCGCAGTAAAAATTGATAGTGGTGTTCATCAGCCTCAGGCAAAGCATTAAACGCTTCCCAATCCGGATCAGCTTCCCACGGATTCCCCCCTTCCCCGCCGAGCGTAAAAACCTCGTTTATCGCTCCCACTATGTCTTTTGATTGCGTCAGAAGCCCCGGTGTATGCCCGCTTGGCTCAATCATACCGTCAACCGTAATGCGGTCGGCTTTTAAGTGAATTTCCGGAAGTCCGCCTATTATAAGCGAATCATCGAATTCGTTGCCGATTTTTTCGCTTTTGGCGGATTTTATTACACCCGTTTGAGTATCTCCTGTAATTTTAATTTCACCCTCAGGTGATACCGAAAAATTACCGACACGCTCGCCTACGGCTATTTTTTTATCGGCTTCCCGTTCTGAAATACTGCTGTAATCCCACTCCGATTCGTTTATGTCATTGTTTGAAGCTTTGATAAAAAGCCCCGATCGCGACGGGTAAACTTTTATGTTGTTGCATAAAAACACATCGCCGTAAATGTCAGATCCGTTTTCAAACGTAACCTCTGATACGGTCTTCGGGAAATGGTCGGAAAACCCTGCGGCATTTACGGGGAAATATTCTTTCCCGTAAAGCCTGTTATAAAGGTACGACACAAGATTATCAGACGACAGCGGTGTATTTATTACGAGCGTTTCTCTAAAGCTTCCGTCGCCGCGTTCAAAGGTTTCGCCGCCGCCTTTTACTATGATTTTTCTGATTGTCTTTTTAAGCCCGACAGAAATCGGCGTATTTTGGTTGATAAAAACCCTTGACATAAAAGGCACTCCCCACGGGACGAACAAAAGAGTATTCTGCCAGATGCGGAAATACCCGACAAACGCCGCCGAAATCTTTTCAAGGAGCGTTAAACAGTTACAGCCGAAAACAAAATCCTTATGAAGCTTCGGGAACCTTTGCGCAATCACATCCGATTCATCGTACCACACACCGCCGCCGACGTCAATTTCGCTCCCTATTCGTGCTAAAACGGTATCTATATGGATTTCACCGTTCTCATCGAATTCGCTTTGACTGATATTGACAGGGCGGTCAAGCCATGACATTCTGCATTTGCAGACGAGTTTCACGCTGTCGCCGCGGATTTCACGGCGAGAAATATAAAACTTCGGTATTTCCTCACTTATAGTCCCTATGTCCAGTGTAACCTCTGCATTTTCAGGAGCATTAAACCCCGGCGCATTAAGTGTTACATTCAAAACCGTGGTCAAAACCCCTGACATTCCGGTTTTTGAGAGCGATTCTGCGATTTCAAGCCCCGAAAAGTCGGTATAAGAATTCCCCGCAATATTTATAATCGGGTTAAAGACAGTCGTCCGAATATACCTTTTCGGACGACATTGTAATAGTTTCGTCAAAATACTCGCCGTCAGACATTGAACGAACGGCGATAAGCGTAATTTCGGGGCGCGAAAACATTAACGTAAGTTCATTTGAACTGCCCGGCATCGAAAATGTTACCTCACAGAGAGGCTCAAGCATTGAAGCGTTAATAGAAGCCGCTGTTTCATCGGGAATACCCGTGAGCTCTGTTTTGATTTCATAAAAATACCCGACAGCGCGTTTTACATTTCCCTCATCAAACTCATCATAAACATTATGGCGTTTGATGAGCACGTGTTTGGGTTCTGTGTAACATGACAAATCCGTATTATTAATAACAAGCCGCATTTATTTTATAATCCTCCCCGAATGTAATCTCTAAATGATGAGCTGAAGCTCCGTCAAAAACCGTTTCGGTTTTACAGAGGCGCAGTTCTCTCCCGTCTCTGAATATGTATTTATCCGCGCGCGGCGTAAAATCAAAATCCGCCGGTGAGCTGAAATGACAGTCAAAAAAGCAAAGAACAGATTCTTTTGACTCTATAACCCCGTCTTTGTTTTCATCGCGTTTTCGGCGTTCAAGTCTGACATTTTGAAGTGTAACAGAGGTGCAGTTTTCACCGTAACCGCTGTAAACCCTCAGACTCCCTGTCAATAAATTTTTCGGAATAGATTTCAGCATATTAGGCATGAACCTCCTCCCACGGATATTCAGCATTTTTATAACCGTAAACTTTCAAATCGCGCAGATAACCTTGAACGGCGGCATAAGTTGGCTTAGGCAATGACAGGTAAAATATAATATCAAATGTTCCGTTAGTCTTGATATCAAAATCTTTAAATGTGTTATTATCGCGGTTTATATATCTGATTACCGATAAATTTTTGTCAAAAACTATACGGAAATTCATTTCCCCGCCCGCTTCAAACATAACACTTCCGTCAAAATTACCCGAGGCAAGTTTTGCTCTGAAAATTGAACCGGTTGTTGATTGCGCATTTATATTGCCGTCATAGAATAAAAATTGATCCGACCCATTAATTTTATAACTCATAAGTCTATGGTGATAATTAGCTTTATTTAATGATTTGAATGTATAATCAAAAATAAATCCGTCATAGTCAGCGTAATTTTCGGGTCGGTAATTTGTATCAAAAATTGTTAATGCAGTATCGTTTGCTGTAATATACATACCGTAATCTTCGTCATATGTCGGTTCAGTCCCCGAAAGTGTCATAAAGTTTTCGTCAATCCCCGTTTTCAAATCGTTCTCAAAAATTAACTCAGGCATTTCATCATGAATCACATCACCTCCTCTCGCCTGTGATTTAAAAGGGCTGTTTACTTCGGCACTGCGATAAACCGTAAAACTGCCCGCCGATGTGTAGGTTCTTTCGTTATAGAGTCTTACAGACATTGCCGGGGCTACGGTAATCCCATCCGAAAGATCGGGTTTAGGCGCGAATGTAACAGGTGAAGAGCCGCTGTTATAGAAAAAGCAATATGTTTCAGTTCCGTTTTCTTCTACGACACCGGGTTCGGTGAATACATAATTTTCAAAGATATTTTGCATAATTTCCTCCGAAATTTCTAAAAATTTACTGATAGGTAGCTTAGGTTTAATCAGGCAACAAGGACTGTTTTTGAAGCAAGTCCCGTAGCACCCAAATAACGTCTTGAGGACATACAGAGTTCGTCGGCGGGGAAACTTTCCGATTCAAACTGACCGAGTTTAATTTTTTCGCTGAAATCAGAACCGCCGCCTGCTGTGAGGTAATCAACCTCTGCACAGACTGCTTTATAGATGTTCTCTGATAGGTTGTCGGGGATTTTTGTCATATCAAGGCTTAGAACATTAATCGAATCTGCGATAATATCACAAGCTAAGCGCAGAACCTTTTCGTCAGGCGTAACCCCAACATCCCAAACAGTCGAATAGTAGGCAGAAAATGATAACATAATTTTTTCCTTTTTTAAATGGAATTCTTTTTTATAAATATCCAATTGAATGTCACTGCTACGATGTCGGATGAATGTTATATGAATGTCTGTTTGAATGTCTGTTTGAATGTCGGATGAATGTCGATATGAATGTCTGTGAATGTCCGTTTGAATGTCGGATGAATGTCGATATGAATGTCGTGAATGTCACGTTTGCATGACTTTGTCAGGGGCAAGAGGGAGAGGGGGCGGCTATCTGAGGCGGTATTACCCCGCCGCCCCCTCTCCCTCTCACCCCCGACACCCCCCTCTCCCTCTCCCCCGGCGGGGTTGTAAGCTGTACGATTTAGTCTTACTCACCCGTTTTGTATATTCGCTTCAAGCAACTTCTTTCGTGGAATCGTTGATTTTTAGATATCAGCTAAACACTTAAACGCTCGAAAATACTTCTCATGGATGCGTTTCAAGATTTATGGTGTTTTGCTGCAAAGGGGGGTGGGGGAGGGGGGTGTCGGGGGTGAGGGGGTAGGGGGGCGGCGTGTCACTCCCGCCGCTATAGCCGCCCCCCTACCCCCTTACCCCTGACAAGTTCATGCAAACGTGACATTCACGACATTCATATAACATTCATTCTGACATTCAAACGCGACATTCACAGACATTCATCCGACATTCATACGACATCGTAGCCGAACATTCATCTGTATTCTGTACTCTGTACTCTGTATTCTACATTGTGATATAACCTACAGATGCCGCCCCTGTATCATTAGTTTTTGTCACTTCGACTACATCACCGGGGTTTGCTTCTATTGTGTCTGTGCCGGGGATGAATTCTGTGCCGCCGTCGGGGAATTCACCGAATTTCACGCGGTTTTGCGGATTTACGCGATAGATATATTCAGCCGTTTCGTCATAATCCGCAACACTGATGATAAATCCGTCTTCTGCGGCAGTTTTAGTGAGCGTTAAAATGTCGGGCGAGAATACACAGAGAACCGCTTCGGGTTTTAATACCTTATGCGCGTACACAATACGTCCCTTTACAGCAGAAGCACCTATAAAACGCGCATCGCCGTCTAAGTTCACAAGTTTAACAGGCACGGAAAATTCCTCCGCTCTGACAGCATAAGAGGGGTGACCGGCGATACAGCTTAAATTAGCGGTAGTGTCGTTCCATTCGTAGACATTAAAGCCCGCGATTTTGCCTACAGCACCTGTTTGACGGATTTCATCGCCTAAAGCAGTTGAGGTAATAAAATGGTCGGTGTCTTTGAGTAATAATGCATAAAAATCAGGCGTAACAAGCAGATAACGTCTGCCGTCGTCGGGCACATTTGATTTTGAGAGTTTTGTTCTGATATCGACGATTTGAGTATAAACATTGTCGGCATTAAGTGTTGCGGCGACTTGTCTTGAACCCTCTGAAATCAGTACTGTCGCACCGTCATTGTCAATAGCATACGCTAAAGAATACCCTGCCGAATCAAGTCTGTCTGCAATAAGGTCATCAGGCACAGTCGCAGCATCAAAACCGTCGATAATTTCATTAACAGCCTTGTCGCGGTTAATTATAAGCGTCTCATAAACAGTAGCACCGCCGTCAGGCGCAATACCCGAAGCCTTATCATAATCAACAGCAGCCGCTTCCCTGTCGCGGACGGGAATCTTCACAGCCCCGGCAGACGCTTTCCCCTCATACATAGTCGAAAAGACAACATTGTCTTTTAAGACAGCGGATTTGCGAAGTTTCGCCGAAACCAAATCGGAAAAATGCATAGTAGTATTATCGCTCATGTGAAATCTCCTTTAATAGTAGAAAAATTGTTTTTTTATGTAAATTTTTAATTATGTTTAAATTTTAATTCCCGGATTCCTTTTGAGAAACGCCGATTCTACGCCTGAGGGTACGGGAGCTTTCCCGGCGGTTTTTACGCCTGTTGTTACCGGAGCGGGTTGTGTTTTTTTCAGGTTCGGGTATTTTTTCGTTATTTCCGACAGGACTTCATCAAAATCACGTGAACCGTCGGCATTATACTTATTCGCAAGTGTTAAAGCATCGTCTATGTTTTCGGGATTAATGCCGAGCAGAGCCGCTTTGAATTTCTTTTCGACTGTTTCGTATTCGGCGGTTTTACTTAAAAGGGTTTCATATTCTGCTACGGTAATTTCGATTTTTTCGGGTTCGTTTGTTTCGGTAATCTCGAATGTTTCGCTTGTTTCAAGTTCATTCATTTCAAAAAATCTCACTTTCTTTTTATTAAATAAAGCCGATATTTCAGCCGTATTTTAAATTGTATCAGCGGTAACCACATTGTCAAAGAACCCGACTTTGAGGGTAAAATCTTCTTCGTTAAGTTCGCCGGAAACTTGTCCTATCGTAATAAGCCCTCTTAAAATATCCGTCAGTGTTTCTGCGAGGGCGTTTTGGTTGCATTTTATGGTTCGCGCTGATTTACTGTTTTGTGAAATAACCTCTGTCGCCGTTTTGGTGTAATAATGCAGTCCGTTTGACAGCGAGAATGTCCCGCTTGAAACACCTACCTGAAAGCATAAAAGATTAAAGAGTGCGTTAATAGCCGTGATATGCTCTTCAACCCTTAGTTCGACAGTGTTATCGGTGATTTTGAGGGTATCGTTGTCTTCGGTTTTGAGTGCGACAAATGCTTCATCGTCGGAATCAAAATAGCGTGTTAAATTCCCTGTGTCGGGGTCGATTACCGTTTGGATGGAAGCGGCGGGGACTATAATCCGCTTTTTCCCTAAAATGAATTCCCGCATAAGGCTGTCAAAGGCAATATCTATAGCCTTGAGCGTATCTAAACAGTTTGCGAAAATCGAAATCCCCAGCGGCGAGTCTAAGTCAAAGTTGTTTGAAGCGGCTGTTATAAACGGGCTGAAAATCCCTGCCGCTTTTGAATTTATTGTGCCGAGGCTGCCGACAGTCTGATTGCCGATGGTGAGCTTGTTGTCGCTTATGAAGGTTAAATTCTGCGTTTCGTTTGGCTTATATTTTTCCAGTAAGGTTATATAGTGCCCGTCCTCATAGGACTGTGAGCGAAATATAACTTCACTGATTTTCCCCGATTTGAAAGATACAGGGAAAATCTTCTCCGCCGTTATAAAATCAACCTCCGGCACTCCGTCTGTTGCATAAAGCTTGATACAACCGCCGCCCAAAGCGTAAACATCAGTGACGAATTTTTGCAAACGCGATTGAAAACGCGTTCTTTCAAGTACCTTTTCAAGGTAGGCTTGATACTCGGGTACTGAAATCTCGAAATTGAACTTTTCGGCAAGTGTCAGCCCTGTGAATTCCTCACAAATTGCCTTAGCGGCATTCAGCATACCGATACGGCGTTCCCCCCGTGAATGAAGTCCGCTCCGCTTAGCACTCCGCCACGGGGGATTCCCTGAATATACATCAAGCCACGTATTCATACGAGAACGATATGAAGAGTCGTCCGACAATCCGCGTAAGTCCGGGAATGCAGTTTTTAAATCGTTAATTACCATTTCTCTCCTTTCATTGTTTACAAAAAATTAATAATTTTATTTAAAAAAACTATTGACAAATCTCTGAAATTACTGTATATTAATAATATACACAGTATATATTTTAATAAGGGGGGAGTAAATGCTGAACATTGTAGTAGCAATACAATCGTCCATACCCGCATATGAACAAATAAAAGAGCAGATAAAAGCGGCAGTTATGTCGGGTGAAATCAAGGCGGGTGAGATGCTGCCGTCCGTGCGCGGACTTGCCCGAGAACTCAAGGTCAGTAATATTACGACTATAAGGGCATATTCCGACCTTGAAAATGAAGGGATTGTCAATACCGTTCAGGGGCGCGGCTGTTTTGTAAATGCCTTGCCGATAGACGTTATCAAAGAACAATACCTCAAAGAAATTGACACAAACCTTGACAATATTGTCAAAAAAGGCATAGAAGCGAAAATTCCGCTTAGCGAACTCATTTTAAAACTGGAGAATAAGTATAATGAACTCAATTGAAGTAAGAAATTTAGTTAAAAAATATTCGGGATTCAGGCTTGACGTAAGTTTTTCTGTGCCGGCGGGCTTTGTCTGCGGCTTTATCGGGCGAAACGGTGCGGGCAAAACTACAACCCTCAAGAGCCTTCTCGGTATGACTGTACCCGACAGCGGTGAAATCACGATACTCGGCAAACCTGTTTCTGACGAATCTGTAAAAGCCGATTTAGGAGTGCTTTTTGATCAGCCTTATTATCAGGAAGACTGGACGGCTTATGATATCGAACGCGTTTTAAAACCTTATTACGAACGCTGGGACAGTGAATGTTGGAGCGAATTTTTAGACCGTTTTAAACTCAATCCGAGACTCAAATTCAAAGACTATTCACGTGGTATGAAAATGAAACTCGGCATTTCGTCAGCGTTAGCCCATGATGCGAAACTCTTACTCTTAGATGAGCCGACTGGCGGGCTTGACCCTGTAGTGCGCGAAGAAATTTTAGATATCTTGCGCGAATATATGCTTGATGAAACGCGCTCGATTTTCTTTTCGACTCATATTACCGCTGATTTAGAGAAAATCGCCGATCGGATTGTTTTTATATCAGACGGGAAGATTGTTTTTAATGATTATAAAGACACGCTGACAGAGAGTTTTGCTTTAGTGCGCGGCGGCGGATATGATGAATTGCGTTCGGTGAACAAACTCGGCGGTTTGCCCAAAAATGTAATTACCGAAAAGCCGTCGCTTGATGATATTGTTGTATATTTTGAAAGAGGAAATGTAAAGTAAATTGTAAATGCTTTCATAGTTTTTTTAAGCTGTTATCACAGCAGTAAGGAGTTTAATAATGACTGCGAAAATGATTAAAACCGACTGGATAGCCATAAAATCTCACCACTGGCGTTTAATTATTCTGGGGGTATTGCTGATTGCGTTTTGCTTTATGGGAATGAGCATGATAGTAATTCCGCTGTCTTCGTATATGGCGATGATTTTTACGACCAACACATTTGCCGTTGAAGAAAAAGGGAGACTTGATTTATTCTACTTAACCCTGCCGGTTTCGCGCAAAAACATAGTGCGCGGGCGTTTCATATTTATGTTTGTTTGTATAGCGGTGGCACTCATTACAACTATTGCCGTTACTTTAAATTTTGTACCGACGCTTCAGCTCGGCGATTATCGCTATGATATCAATCCGTTTGTTTTAGCTGTTTTGAGCGGCGGCGGTTTCGCGTTTTCGGGGTTAGTGAATTTGTGTATGTATCCGACGATGTTTCGTTTAGGGTATGAAAAGGGTAAGGTTTTCGGGTTTTATATTCCGATATTCTTATTGAGTGCGTTTGTAAGCGGGGTAACTATATTTTTTAATCATAAGTTAGATTTAATAATTAAATTTTTAACATATTTCACAGAAAACACAGCCGTAGCCGGAACAAGATTAAGTTTTATTCTATACGGCGCGGGAGCAATATTATTCGGTATTTCGTACACGCTGTCGCAGAAGATTTATGAAAACAGAAATCTGTGAACAGAATACAGAATACAGATGAATGTCGCGTTTGAATGTCGGATGAATGTCTGTGAATGTCGCGTTTGAATGTCAGAATGAATGTCAATATGAATGTCTGTGAATGTCCGTTTGAATGTCTTGCAGGGGATGAGGGGAGAGGGGGCGGCTATTCGGAGTGGCAGGCGTGACGCCGCCCCCTCTCCCCTACACCCCCTGCACCCCCTACCCCTCTCCCCCTGTGGCGGCATGGTAGTAATCTATTAGCGATTATGATATTTTCGTTTATCAGCTAAAATCAAGAGACAGCGAAGCGCGGACGAGTTAAGAAGCTGCTTAAAGTGAATATACAAAAAGGGTGAAAAATACTTAATCGCGCAGCTTGGCAACCCCGCAGGGGGAGAGGGAGAGGGGGGTGTCGGGGGTGAGAGGGAGAGGGGGCGGCGGGGTAATACTGCCTCAGATAGCCGCCCCCTCTCCCTCTTGCCCCTGACAAAGTCATGCAAACGTGACATTCACGACATTCATATTGACATTCATATGACATTCAAACGCGACATTCACAGACATTCATATTGACATTCATTAGACATCCAAACGCGAAATTCACATTCTGTATTCCGTGCATTGCTTCATTTGCGATTCGGCGGCATATTCCAGCGCATCCAAACTGTCAATATTTACACTGCCATCATCAAGGCGTTTTCCGCTGTTGTCCCAGACGGCTGTTTCTAAGGCTTCTATCAGGTGAACGCAGTTTCGCATAATAAAGAGCCTTTTTTTGCTGAACATCAGATTTTCAAAGGCAATGCGGTCTAAAATCGCGCCTTTTTTTGCGTTATGAACATTAATCGGGATTTTCTCCGCCGCAAACCGCGCTTTCAAGCCCTTTATAAGAACCTGCTCCGCCGAGTCGCAATACAAATCCCTCAGCAAAATCCGCTGACGGCTTTTTTTTATGAATTCCGTTACTTCACTCTCAAGCCGCGCCGGTGTAATTATCTCACGGCGGTAGTATTCATCCAATACCACCATCTTTGAAAAATTTCTTGTAAATCCAACCAAAATCGCCGCATGAGCCGACCCGTTCCCGCCGAAATCAAGCCCCGCAACACCGTAAATCAAATCATCAGGCACCTCATCAAGCAAGAATTTTTCAGGGTTTTCGGCAAATTCACGGTAAATTATCCCCTCGGCATCAACCCATTTACCCAAAATATACCTGTCGCGAAACACGCCTGTATACATTGTTTCGGCTTCTTCAATCTGCTTTTTGGAAAGAATCGGATTATCTTTCATCAAAAGACTGAGGCGCAAGAGGTGCTTTTCATGAGCTTTCAGAATCCAGTTTTGGTAAAAATAACTCCGCTTGCTCCCGGGATTACAGTTAAACCAGAGTTTCGCACCGGCCTCGGAAATTGTACGCGCACAGGCTTGCTCAATAAAACTTGCCGGCGAGAGTGCCGCCTCATCAAACATCACGCCCGAAAGTGTAATCCCCTGAATGAGCATATAACTGCTCTCGTCCTTTCCTCCGAAGATATAAAAACGGTTAGATTTACCTTTTTGTGAAATAATCAGACAACTCTCACTCCGCCGATAGTCCAATTTGAAAAATTTAGTCAAATCCGAAACATCACCGAGCGGACGAATAATATTCCGCTCAACCGACCGCACAGTCTTCCCGCAAATCCCGAAAGACTTTCCGTCAAACGTCTTCATCGCCCATAATATGAAACTCACAGACATACAAATCGTTTTCCCAGTACGAACCGCGCCGTCGGCGATAATGCCTTTATATTCGTCTGTTTCCGAATTTTGCATGATTTCAGAGGGTTTCAAATAGGCCCACGTGAAAATCAATTTTTGCTTTTGGGACAATTTAGAAAATGTCATCAATCGTTTTCCTCAATATTGAATTGTAAGGCATTTGAAGTATTTGTCAAAGCCGCATAGAGCATAGAAACATCGGAGTCTTCATCAGCCGAAACGGTTTTCCCCCAAATTTCGGGGCTGTATGCTTTGAGCCACGCTATACAGGCTTGAATACTCGGTGCAACATCTTTTTCGGTGATTTTCACGACTTTTTCGGAAGTTTCACCGCAACCTAACCCGCTTGTACTATCGGAAGTTTCACTATCGGCAGGGACTAAATATATTTCGCGTGCGCGATAACCGAGTGCCCGCCTAAGTAATGCTTTCTCGACGGCATCGGTATCTCTTTTTCGTTTCGGCATAATTTTTCTTCCCTCAAAAACTTATTATGTATTTTCGTTTTAATGTTTCTCTGTAAATTTACACATAGTATTCAGACTCCTCTACACACTCCGCACAATATACAAATCGGTCAACCGTATAAATCGTATCCCCGGGATAGATTTTTGAGCTGCAAGATGAGCAGCGGGGCTGTTGTTCTAAATGATTTTCGGGGTTATATTTGCGTTCCATATCTTCATATCGGTCGCGCAAAGATTCGTTGTAAAGATCCCACATAAATTAATTACCTCAAAATTAATGAATTGTGTTTCGTGTTATGTATGCATTATACCACATTTCGTTTCATTTGTCAAGTTAATTCTGAAAATTAATCGGAAGTTTGTTACATCGAACAAAAACTTCCGATTAATTTTGTATAAAACGACAAGAAAAACAAAAAAGTCACGGACACTTTAATCTGCTAACAAGTTAACAAATAAAAGCATCCGTGATCTGACTTCTGACCTCTGACTTCTGACTTCTGTGTTTAGCTTCTTGCTTCTGCTCGTCTGCCTCTGCCGATGTTGTTTGCTCTGTCTTTGAAAAAGAAAGAGATACACCAGATAGCTGAGAGGGCGATGATGACGTAGACAATGCGTGAGATAACTGCACCGCTGCCGCCGAAGAGCCAAGCTACGAGATCAAAACCGAAGAGCCCGACAAGACCCCAGTTAAGACCGCCTATGACTAAGAGAACTAAAGCTAATTTATTCATAAATTTTCACTCCGTTATTTTCTTTTAAACAATTTCTTTTAGCGGAAATTGTACTGTGATTAGTTTATTACACATTGTTAATATTATAAGAGGTAATTTATTTCAATAAGACTGATTTTTTCTTATTTTCTTATCATTGACACACGAACGACAAAATCCCCGAAAATTTCACCATTCCTATTGACAAACGCTTAAAAATATGTTAAAATACCATTAACAATCTAATATTGAACACGATAGCAGAATAACAATCTAAGAGGTTCTGTTTACTTAAATACGTTTTTTAATGGGAGGGAATATGAAACTACAGAAATTTTTCGCGGCGGTTTTATCCGCTATAATGCTTTGTTTGGTGATACCCGTAATACCCGTGCTGCCGGTGAACGCGGCGGATAACGAGGTCATGCCGCTTGAAATAACAGGCGCAGATTATTACTTATATTTAGAAGATGACGATCAAGGGCTTTATATGTCCGATCCTTATTATGGTGAGCCTTTCACTTTGGGGCAAAACGTCAACTGGTCTTGGGATAACGAAACTAATACATTAAACCTGATGAATTTCAGTTTCACAACCTCGGCGAATTGGGGTTTAAGAGTTGATAATTATTACTTAGATGCAACTATAAATGTACCTTACGGCGAAAGTACATTTTCATCGGAACTGTCCGTGAGCGAATATAATGTATACGGCATCGACTCAGAGAGTTTCCTCTATTTCAGCGGCAACGGTACTTTGAACGCCATAGCAGGCGGTGTTGACACGTCTGTCGGTCTGTCGTGCGGCGATATGTTTTTTGACGGATTGAATCTTTTCGCAAAAGGCGGCGACAACGCCGCTGAATCATTAGGACTTGACGGAGGGAATTGGGATAATTACGCATTTTTTAATGGCGGTACGCTTACAGCAATCGGTGCGACCTCATCCGTTGGGAATAATACGCATTTTTCTGCCATGGTGCCCCAATTCGCGTGTGAAATGGGCGAAAATGCCCTTGATCCTGAGTTGATCAGAGGCGATGAAACGAGTTTTGATGTTTTTTCCGGGGGGCTGGAATATTTCAAAATTTGGGACACCGGCGACTATTGGCATAACGCCGGAAACCGTGCAACTGTTTTCAGCGAATCAGACCACTTTTCTGTTACGATAAATAACGCCGCCGAAATGGGATTATTCGGATATCTATTACAGGGCGACCCCTATTATTTCGACGGAAAAACCGTTATTTTAGGCGCGGATATCGACCTCTCCGCTCACCTCTGGAAACCTGTTCCCTTTATGGGGCGCGACACCGGCAGAGAAGCTTTAAATGTAGAAGACCACACCACGCGTTTTACAGGGAGCATGACGGCAAAGGGCGATTACAACGAGACCTATCCTGTTATTTCGGGGCTTAATATAAACTTTGCGCCGATGGGTTACGCCGGACTTTTTTCTCAAATTAAAAATGTCAATATCGAACGCTTTACGCTTGAAGAACCCGAAATCAATGCGGGAAGCGGCTTGCCCGGGGAACTTTTCGCGGAATTTGAGACTTGGGCGAACCACATTCACGCGGGTGCACTTTCGGGAGATGCACAAAACAGCCTGATTGTATATGTTACAGTAAAAGAACCTGACATAACCATTCTCTCCGCCGTATCTGAAAGCTCGGACTACGCTAATAACAATGAAGTCTATATCGGCGGTTTAATCGGGCGCATAGAGGGGAATACAATAGTCTTTTCGGACAATGTATACGGCGGAAAGGTTTCATTCAAAAAAATTAACTATACTTACTCGTCTTATGACAGCGGCGCAGCTATCGGCGGTATTGTCGGCTCAAGTTTTCAATCGGTTGTGATGAACTCAGAATCGGCGACGAGTCTCTATGCTTATCAGCCAACTTCAATCGAAGCTGATGCATGGTATGAAGACTTGTATATGGGCGGTATTGCGGGATATACGTCAATGACGGACAGTGAGACTTTCTGTCTGCTCAATAACCTCACCGTAACAACAATTACCCTTGATGACGACCCCGACGACCCTATCGACACTACTGCAGATTATTATGACAGATGGTGGGGCGAATATACATATTTAGGCGGGATAGCGGGTTTCGTTTTAAACGACCATGTGATAAACAATATGTATATCGGACCGGAATTTATCAACGCTTGGGATTATTCAAACCGAAACGGCGGCAGTGATGGAACGGGCGTTTATGATAACAACGATTTCTTCGGTGATATCTATATTAGCTATGAAGGCTATATTGATCACAACCTCGGCTTCCCGGACGGGACTGTTGCCCTTGAAGCTATAGAAACCATGAATGATAGTGCAGAGGGAGACCTTTTTGAAGGAACAGGCGGCGGCTTGTGGAGAGCCGCAGAGCTTATGCTACAGCACGCGAATGATGCTTACGGCGACAGTGCTGCAACCCTTACAAATGCCGATTATATGTTACCCCAACTCCGTACATGGCATGAGGGCGACAGCATTATAAGCGGCTCTGATGATACAATGCCGCGGCTTTATACGTTTTACGGATTTGTTCCGCCTGTTGATCCCGGCGAGACTGATGACCCGGGCGAAACTGATGATCCCGGCGAAACTGACGACCCCGGCGAAACTGACGACCCGGGCGATACCGGAAATGCCGTTGTACCCGAAAATCCTTACCCGTCTTACTCATCGTCATATACGGCTCTGCCGTCTGACCCTCCTGTTTCTGAAAACTATGAACAAGGCGATACTGAAAATTTCACATTGGAATCGGGTGTTACATCAATCTTAACCATCACAGAAGACGGCATAGAAGTTGAAGCGGGAGTAAACGACACAGGCTCTGTGAACTCCGAATCTACTGCTAAAGCATTGCAGAAAGCCGCCGAAATCGCAAAAGCAAACGGCGAAACGTTAATTACTATAATTATCCCCGCAGGGGCTAAAGGGCTGTCGGCGAAAACTTCGGAGAAACTATTTGAAGCGTCAAACGGCATAGAAACTATGCTTATAATAACATTATACCGTGACGACGAATTTGTCGGAACTATCAGCTTGATACTAAACGAAAAAACCGCGCAAATCCTCACACGTGTATATATGAGTACTGCGCGCACCGAACAAGTCACAAACTTTATTACAAACAAATGGGACACCGAAGTCTTAGGCATCTTTGAAACCGCACAAAAAGGCGGCTGGGGCTCATCTGAAAAACTTTCCGTAAGCCTTGAGAAATTAGGGGTAAAAGCAGAAAACGGCACAAAACTCTTTGTACTGATTTATGATTGGGGCGCAAATAAATGGTATCAAACTCCGGCTGATATTATAGACGGAAATGTTGTTTTCAAAACCTCACGAACCGGGTTTGTAGCGATTATAACCGAGAGGGTAGATTAAAAAGTATATCAAAAAAGGGCTTCCGAGTTAAATCGGAAGCTCTTTTTATATTGTAAGAATTGCCTGTTACGCTGTCGCCGGCACCGGTCCTAATTTTACAGGCCATCCGGCGAGAAACTGTTTGAGTAATGTGACATCCATGTTAGATAGCTCTCCGTCTCCGTTTGCATCAGCACCCTCATATATTGTTACCGGCCAACCGGCGAGGGATTGTTTTAAAAGTGTTACGTCCATGTTGGAGATATCACCGTCCCCGTTAGCGTCGCCCCAGAAGAACGGCGGTGCTACATATTGCGGTTTGATTGTGATTTCTATTGTGCCGGTAATGCCGTTTACCGATGCTGCTGTGATCGTAACCGTTCCGGCGTTTCGCCCTGTAACTGTACCTGTGCTGTCAACTACGGCAATACTCGTGTCACTTGATGTCCATGTCAGGTTTTTATTTACCGCTTCAACAGGGAGAATTTCAGCCGAAAGTGTGATTGTTTCGCCGACTTCTGCTTCATTATCGCCTGAAATTGTGATAGTTTCAACTTCTACAGGCGGGAGGGGCGGCGGTGCTTCGGGCTCTAAGACTGTGATTGTAAATACTTCGGTGTAGTCTATGCCATCTCCTAAACCGTTCTCAATTGTTGCCGTGAGGGTAGCTGTGCCCGGTGTTGTAGCTAAAAACTGATTGTCAATAAATGTTGCGCCTGTTTCTCCGGCACTTAGTATCCACGTTATAGTTTGATTTGTCGCTGTTACCGGTGAAACCGCCGCACTAATCGTGAGAGCCTCATTGATTTCTGCCATGTAGGGAACGCCTGTAATGCCTGTTACGGGGACAAACTGAACCGGAGCTTCTTCAATTGTAATTGCCGCTGTCGGATTTTCGCCGCCGCTCATAATAAATGCTATAATTACACGGTCTTCACCGATTGAATCGAGATATGATGTATTAATTGTATAGACATTCGGGTTATTAGTGCTTACTGTGTAATCCGTCCCCGCTGTGAGTCCGATACTGTTGCCTGTTATGGCTGTGAGTGTATACCCGTAGGGCGTGAGCGTAAAATTAATTCCGCCGCTTAACCCTTGTGTATACAACGCAGTTGCCGGGGAAATTTCTGCATCTAACGCTTTATGGACAGTCACTTCTCGTGACGCCGGCGTGAAGTCATACGGTTCTTTTTCAACTGTAACTGTAACTGCTGCGCCGTTTTCTGTAATACCTGTTATCGTTAACGTATAAACGCCTGTTTCGCTTTCTTTTGTCAGTGTGCCTATATTTGCACCCGTTAATGTAATATCATCAGCCGTTAAGCCGGGGATATCCTTGTCAAAGGTCAACGTTAATGCGGTTGTATCTGCTGTAGTGCTCTCGCCGTTTGCGATAAGACTTACGAATTCCGCTTCGGGGCGTATTACCCTTGTGCCGGGAACAGGGATAAAGCCTGTGGTTTCGTTTTTAGTATAACTTATTCCGCTTATGCCTTGTTTGTTTGCCCAGACGGCTGTTACGGTATCGGCAGCAAGAACCACAATATCTGTAGTATCTCCTATATTGTATTCATAAGTTGCAGTTGAATCATATCCGTCGGCGACCGGTTTAGAAAACATAACGACTGCCCCGGTATCGCTGAATGAATTGGAACTCAGATTTCTTATCATATTACTGAAATTTGTCGCATGACCGTATAAAAGACCGTTCACTTCAAGTGTTGTGCCTCTGCTGCCGTCATTTAGTATTAAGCCGGTGTTTGTGCGAAGAGTGCCGTTAACTATGATTTTATTATCCATACTCGGGTTATACGTGTATAGTAGATTACCTTGATAATCCGCAGCGGCTGATATATCAGCGTCAATTATAACTGTCTTGCACACGGATTGGAAAGGGAACTCAATAGTTGCGTCTATATTATGGTTTTCTCCGATAAGGGTTATTGTTTCATATGTTGATCTTTTTTTAACGAAATCCGCTCTTATCTCTTGAGCAGTCATGCCGGTTATGTCGATAACATCCGGGGCGGTGAGATTTGCCAGACCCTCGACTTCGATAAAGCCTGTGAAACTGCCGTTGTTGTAATAAATACCATGTTTGCCGTCCTGCGTAGTCCAATATGCATTAGAATTACCGTTTACCGGTGAGAACAGAAGATCCGTCTTTGAGTTTATTTCGTATATTGCTCCGTCTTCACCTGTCCATGCTAAAACTATACCGGTGTTAGGCGAACCTGATGAAGTCGAGCTTCTTACAACAGTACCCGGTGAAGCGGCTTTTGAGAAAACCGCCGTATTTAAAACTTCAACATAACCCTGTGTCTTTACCGCTGTACCCGATACGACTTTTATATTGCTCCCGGCTCTTAAAAAGACATTGGCGTTTTCGACAACTTCGATAGCTATACCGCCATCGGCAGTCGCTTCGATTGTTGCGTTTTGTACTGTAAGTGTACCTAAAGAAATGGTATTGTAAGTTGAAGCGGAGCCGTAAACTGCTTTACCATCGGTAACGCTTATTACACCGCCGCCGATGATTACTGTAACGACAGGGTCGTATTCCAAACCGTTTCCGTACTCGTTTTTGATTAAGCCCTCTACCATGTTAAAGCTGCCCCAACCGTAATTATTGCCCTTGACCTTTACGAGTGAGCCTTCGAGTGTGCTGTCTGCTGTGACGGTTGCGTACCAGTTTAACGTTTTAGTACTCGGTACTTCAAGTAAAATCGTTTCGGTAACTGCTGTGAGTTCACCTGTTACAGTTACATCCGGGAATGTACTAAGCCCTGCCGCCGCCATCGCAGTTATCGCCGACGGTTCCATATCAGTAATATCTATAGTTTGGACTGCTTCAATAACTGTGACGTTATCAATCGGCAAAAACCCTGTATTTGCGCCGTTTGCGTATGAAATACCGTGGAGGTCTTCGCTTGTCGCCCAAACGGCTGTTGCGGTACTCGGCGCAACAGTGAGATATGTTGATGAATCTGCCGCGTGTGTTCTGCTCGGGGCTTTGCAGGCGATTACTACACCTGTGCCGTAGGTCGGGAATTTAATTTCGCCGTAGCCCGCCGTGTTGATTGTGAGTGCTGTTTCACTGTTTGATGAAAAAACCACACCGCCGGAAACAGTTATATCAAAAGCGGATGTTCCGAGTGCCGGACCTACTGACGTTACAGTGCCGCCCGACATTGTGAGTTTCCCTTCTGCGAAAACTGCTCCGAGTGTGTCTGTAGAAGCGGAAGTAATACTGCCGTCGATGATTGAGACTACGCCCGCCATTATTGTGCTGTCTTTAGCGTAAGTCGAAATTATTTCGCCGCCGGTAATTTCAACATTATTTTCTCCGGTCGTGCCGTATATTGCCTTGCCTGTGCTTTTTATCGTGCCGCCTGTCATCGTAAGTTTGTGAAACGCGCCGGTAATCGCGCCGACTCCGTTTTTGGTTTTGGATTCAATCACAGCATTGTTCGCAATGTTTATACGACAGCCGGCGTAAGTTTCGGGAGCTACACCCGCGTCAACAAATATTGCATAATCGGTGTTATTTATTACTTCGCCGCTGCCGTATACGTTGATTCTGGTGTCATTGCCGGCAGAGTTTATTGCGGAGAGATTGTTTGATGAAACTTTACCGCCGCGGATAGTGCAGTCGCCTAAAGTACGGACTTGAATACCGTTTTTGATTTCGCCGTCGTACATGGTTAAAGCAGAAGATTCGCCGATTTCGATAGCTTCGCCCGCATAGTCCTCATTGCCGGTGTTTTCTACATAACCGCCGGACATTTTCATAACTGTATTTGCCTGTAACCAAATTGCCGCTAATTCACTTGCTTCGGTTGTGACGGTACCGTCGTTCAAAGTAAGCGTTGTTTTATTGTTTTCTGTGCGGTTAAATTTAGCGGTCGAGGTGAGTACTACTACAGCACTGTCTGTCGGAGGAAGCGGGGTGTAGTTATGGTCGCAAATGGATGAAACAGTGCCGCCGTTTATTGTTACGTTGCCGTATGAAACAATCGCTCTGTTGCTGACTCCGGTAAGTGAACCGGCGGTCACTTTTACGAGTACATCGTCCACATTATTACGGATAGAAGTAACTCTTCCATAGACAGAGCCGCCCGCTATCATCTCAAATGTGCCGCCGGTGCTGCCGGTGCCGGTGTGATCCGGTCCGTTTATAGTGATGCCACATTCAGTAAGTGTAGCTCCCCATTTTAAAGTAATACCCTCGTGCAATTGTGTCACAGTAATACTTGCTGAATATCCGGAGTTATTGGTAAACGTTCCGACAACAGTAAGTGCTCCTGTTCCGTCATCTTGCCCATGGATATATGCAAGATGATAGTTGATTCTTTCTTCGATCTCAGCTATTGTTTTCCCTGTGATATCATAAGTTGTAGTTGAGTTTGCCGCCGTCACAGGCAATACCGTTAACGATAAAGCTATAATCAGCATTGCGCCTAAAAGTAATACTGTCAGGATGCGTTTTTTGAATGTATTCATAAATTTCTCCCCTTAATAAAACGGGCATTTCCCTAACTACCATTATATCATAAAACGCATAGGGTTTTCAAATCCTTTCGCGAAACCCTGTTTTACCTGTGAGACAGGGTTTGAGGGGGATTTTTTGCTTTTTGCGACAACATGGAATGGGAGGAGAAAAAATTTAATTAGAATTTTAAAAATGCTATATAATCAAAGAATGAAAGGATTTATAAATTATGGCGGATAAACACAAATTATATCACGTCTGACCGCTGACCTCCAACTCGGCGGCGATAACAAGCGTTTCGCCGTTATAGACTGCGAGTTTGAATGTTATCGCTGAATTTGATACAATTGGTTTTAGTAAATTGAGCTTTTCTGTCATTTTATCTGCAATTTGTGTAAACCGGTTTTCTGAATATAGTTCGGAAAGCTTTGATTTTATCATAATTATCGGAATCGCAACCGGCATATCGGACATAATCTCATATGAATAAAAGCAGGTGAAAACAACTTCAAAACTTTCGATTGCACTGCTTCCGGCGAGAGCATCTGTAAGTTTCTTCAGAATATCGCCTGTTTTAAAATCCTCTTCGACAAAATCCACCGTGCCGATTGTTCGCTTTGAAAGTTTATTGCAGGGGAAGATTGCCGGCAATGATTTTTCATCCGTTTTAAATATAAACGGTGCTGTCAGTCTGCTGTTTCTTGTGATATTTACACTCGCCGAAGCGGACTGTATTTCATAAACCGAAAGCCCTGCAAGCTCTAAACCGAAGGTGAAATTTTTCCCGGCAGTTATTGTTTCGGGCTGTATAACAGTATATCCGAATCCGGGCGTGGCATTGTAAATAACAACACTGCCGCTTTGAAAATCCACGCGGGCTGTACAGCAAAACATTTTCTCGGCGAGTTTGCTCTGCTTCCCCGAAACAATCTCAAAGCTATCGGCAATTGCTACAGCACATTCGGTAAAAAGCTCTATATTCCCGGTTTTCAGAATTTCATCACGCAGATAAATATACTTTCCGAGGGCATTTACAAAATCGTTGCCGGGGGTTGCAGTTTCGCCTGTCGGTGTGAATGTGACGGCAATATTAATATCATCCTGAGCGATCGCTTTTGCCTCTATTTCAAAGCTATATTTAGTACTGTAAATCGGATCGCAGTCTGCGGGCGGATAAAAACAGGGATTTGACGGTATAGGCGGCAGCGGAATCTCTTTTAAGGGGTTTGGGATTTCATTTTGCGATACGCCGGGAGCGGCAACCGACAGCGGAATTATAAACTGATACCAGTCGGAACTTTCATAACCGTCAATCTGTTCGGTCACGTTCGTTTCAAATTCGCGAACGATAATAGAGTCAAACTGCGGCTTCGGGATATTTTCATATTTTTTTGCAGCGGTATAAAAAATAATAAACTCATTTGAAAGGTCAATTTTTGAACTGTTTATTGCCGCGTTCGTTATGCCGTCCGGCTTTGTTTTAAGGCTCGTATTTATTCGCACCGTGCCGTTGTTTCCGCTGACAGAGTAGCTTGCCGCCGATGAAATCCCTGCATTTATTTTTTCAAGGCAAAGATTTTTAAGATAGTTTTTAAGATATTCGCTTGGCGGTATTTCGGTCCCGTCATCAAAAACCGCTGTAACAGTCTTTGCGATTTTTCCGGCAAGGGTTGCCTTTGCATTAATGAGTTTGCGTAACGTGTCGGTGTCCGTCTTTGAAATTGCAGAAAAATCACTGAGTATATTTTCCTCAAAATCATCTGCAAACCTTGTAAAAAACAGATTCAAATCCGCTTCGCTGTAATGGACGGTTACAGGTGTGTTACCCGCTGTAAATGCGACGTCTGCCGAAATCGGCTCATTTGCGACCGGCGGAATTGCATAATATTTTTCGGGCTTTGAGAGAGTAATTTGCCCTATAGCGTCCGTTGTTTTCACGGCGTAATAAAGCCGTGACGAAGCATTTTTATAAGCAAGCTTAATTTCGGGGAATACTGCTTCAAAATCAGCGGCAAAAACTTCCGCAGACTGTGCTCCCGGCATTATATTGCATGAAACGGAGTACACCCTTTCGGGGATGTCACTGCCCGCAAGCTCTTCCCCGGGACGTTTTAAAGATATACTCACACTCGGAATGAATATATTTTGTGCGGCGTTAATGAGAGGTGTAAAGCTGAAAATTTGTTCTGTTGCAGTGCCGTCTAAAACCGATTTCATAAATGTCACCAAAAAATCGGCTGTGATTTTTATTTCGGGATTTAAAATATTAGAATTTACGGCAACCATTCCGCCGTTATCCCGCAAATCTTCAAGCTGAAAAATAATTGCTTGCAATCTCTCTGCTTCTGCTTCTGAAATTTTATCGGACGGTATAAATTTTATTAAAACGGCGGCTGATGTTTTTTCTATGTCATATCGCACCTGAATACCCGGATATTCGTTAATGTCGGATAAAAGATCGTTATATGCAAAGGATAGGGTTAGAGTCTTCGCTCCGTCTGCGACGTTGCCGAAAATATCCCTCATACGAATGTTTACTTCACAGTTTTTAAACCTTGTATACGGAGAGGTTTCACCGAGTATGCTGTAAATCGGAATTACCGGCGCATAATAAAGCATTTCCGTGTTATCCGTATTATCCGCTTCTTGCTCGAACACCGAAGACACCGATTTATCAAGCGGAAATAGCGGCTTTGATTCAGAATCTGCAACATCCGACAATTCATAACTTATAATTTGGAATACAGAATCCGGATCTGTCGGCGTGTATTTAATATCAATTTCCGTGCAGCCGGGCGGAATTGTCGGTGTGAATTCAGATTCAATTTCGGACAGGTTGAACACACCGGCGGCAATCGCCGCTATGCCTTCTGCGGCGGTACAGTTACAGGCGGAAATCGGTAAGCCGCCATATACAAAAAGATATATTTTGCCGTTTTTATTATCAAAAATATCGGACGGCAATTTGTTTTTATCACTTATATGAAGTTGATAACTGCCGCAAGTAACAGCACACTCCCAAAGCATAATTAAAAAATCTGCCGAAGATAAATCGCATACGGTATAACGTTCTTCTGTTATTTGATTTATTTCCGGAGCAAGTTTTGTGATTCGGGAAAGATTAGTTTTAATCAGTTTTTCCGTACTCCCGAATCCCGTATCCATGAAAACATCGGATATTCCCGATTTCGCGGACGGTTCAAATAAAATCTGAAAAGTTATGTTTGCAGATGGGTTATTTAAAACAGTTTGTGCAATCTGCCCGAGTTTATCGCGGTCGGATGCACTTATATTATTTAATGTCAGCACAGTTTCTGTCACAGCGGTAACGTCAATTTGAGTAATTAACGCCTTTTTGAAAGCAGTAACAGTATTACCGACTGTGAGAGTAATGCCGTCTGTAATTATCATTCCGCTCGGAAATTTATACACCGCGAAAGAAACATCACCCGCTTTGACGGTAAAGGAGCGGCTTGCGGCATACGCTTTAGGCTGTTTTACAAACGGAAATTCGAGGGCTTTGACTTGCGTTTTTTCCGTCCAATCGTGAAAATCAATACTCCCGGCGGTGAGACTGCTTTCTGTTTTTCCGCTTAGCCACGACTGTGCTTGAGTTTTTGCGGCAAAAGAAAAACTATATGCAAAGCCTTCTGTACAGTCAAGCTGTAACCGCAAAAGTTTGAAAAACGGCGTGAGGCTAAAGCTTTTTTCCGTGCTTTCAAGGTCAGGCAATCTCAACCCCTGTGAATATACCCTTGAAAGGAACGAAGCAACAGCACTGATAAACGTTTCGTCAGTTATTTTTTCCGTTAAGATGTTTTTTGACAGCGACATAGGATTAGTTTGAATGGTTTGCCCCGAAGCAAAATGTGCGGGTGTGAAATCTCCTGCAAAGGTTTTCAAATTTGCGGGAATCTTTGCCGTAAACTCGGAAAGCTTCATTCCCTGAATAGTTTTAAACACGGGATTTTCAATTGTTATGTTTGCAAATCGTGCGAGAATCAAACTTCCGAAAGCTGTGATTTTCATTTGGTCTGTTAAAGTCTTTGATGCGAAAATGCGCTCTGAAAACATCTCCGGTGTTTCGGATGAATATACAATTACATTCTGCATTTGGGGTACGCTGATAATTTCAGTACCGCTGATTTTTGTTTTAAAATCCTCAAAAAGAGCGTCTGTGTCGGCATCATATTCGTAAGCACTTTTGCCGTAACATATTATCGCGATTGTTTTGGCTATGGTCTCGGCATTATCGCCGGTTTGAATATACCACTCAAAAGGTTCATCAAAATCAGGGAGCGTTATATTGACGCTGATAGGAAGCGCGGCTTCTCTGTGACGATATTTTTCGGTATATTTAGCATTTCCGGAAAGTGATTCAAACCCCGCAAGAGCGGCGACTACGTCAGGGTAAATCCGCTGCCAAACTGCGGTAATACGTTCGCTGTACACCCGCGAAAAGAAGAATCCGGCAGCGTTTTCCGGCTTGAGATTACCGGCTTGGAAGCTGAAAGCGGCAACGGTGATTTTTGTATCGGCAAGGATATATTTTGTTTTAAGCTGTGTGTAAACTATGTCCGCTGAAATTCCGTATGTTGACGAAAGCTCATTAATTGATGTATTATCGCGCAGTGAATATATAATACCGCTCGGCGAAAAATCCGCTCCCGAAAGGGTTAGAGTGCCGTTTTCAATAACAATATCACTCGCTGTTACAGCGAAATTTTCGCTGAGACTGCCAAAATCAATAAAACTGCCCTCAAAAACATCAATGCTGAAATTCTTATAAAGCGACTTCGTAAGCATCAAAACCTGTCTGCTAATCAGCCGGAAAAATGCTGTGAAGAGTATTTCCGCAATCGGTTTTGGGGCTTCTTGAAACAGGTTGGCTTGTTTTTTGCTGTCTTTTGTGATACTGAATTTTTCAAAATATTTTTCAAGAAGCTCGCTGTATTCGTTGTTAATTTTTATGTTGTCAAGGTAATCGGTTGTGATTTTTTCTGACGTTTTTTTATCTTCAAAAATAAAGATACAGGGCGGCGGAATAGGTATTATAACGCCTGCTCCAATTCCGGCTGTCTCGGGGTTAGCAGTAGTCGGAGTGTCGGTAATGATAATCTCAGCATTGTTTTCAAGTAAGTTTTCGATAATAGAATATGTAATATTATCATCGGCAAATTGCGTTTCATCAAGGAAAATTACATCGTCAAAAGCTAAATCCGATTTATCACCCAAAAGCAGATCAAGTACTCTTTCGGACATGAGTTTTATGAGCTTCTGAGCATCTGAGAAATTAACGGACGGAACAAAAACTATCTTGCCGCCGTCGTTTGCTTTTGTGAAAGAATAGTCAAAATAGAGCGGAATTGAAAGTTTTTCTCCGCCGTTTCTGTTTTCGGTCGGGAGAGTGCCGTGAAAACTCCGAAGCCGTTTTATGCTGTCATCGCCCGCAATTTCAAATCGGGCTGTATAGCTGAAATTATAGCTGAAATTCACCTTGAAAAATAAAATTTTCACACTGCCGCGAAGTGTCAGATTAAAGTCAAGATTTATTATAACGGCTTTGCCTGTTTCGGCGGTAACATCTGCACTTGCGGAAATCAGAACGCTTGCTTCAAGTTTAATTATAAAAAGATCTACGCTGATATAAAGTTTGCCGGTTATTCCGATTTTTGCGTAAATTTTATAGTAAATATCGGTATCAGAATTGCTTTGTGTATTAAGGGTTGCGAGCTGATTGGCTGTTATACAGCCGCTCTGATCGTTTTTTGCAAACGCAAGCAGACCCTCAAAGATTGCAGTCATCGACAGTTCAAAACCTGCTTTAACAATGCCGAGGTCAATACTTCTCCCTACTCCGAATGTTACCCCAACGCCGATAGCGACCACAGTCCCCCACGCTTTTTCCCCCGGCAGAGAGGGCTGTGATGCACCCGACATTATGCCGAAATAAACCCCGCCGCGCCCTAAAAAAATCCCGAAAGCAAACTCGAAAGAATTTGTGAAATCCCCGCCGTGAGGGAATCCGAGGTCTACTGTAAAGCCGCCGTCGGTATAAATTTCTCCCTGTAAAAGCCCGAGAGTTACCGTGACAGGACCTAAAATAAATTTTCGGAAAGCAGTCGGCATCATCACCGAAACTTTTAACACGCCGAGTTTATCGGAAATGCGTTTATAGAAAAATTCAGCGAAAAATCCGGCAAATGTTTTTAACAAGCTGTTTTCTGCATTTTCCGAAATTGTGATCCGCGCACCGTAGATATTCGGGTCAATAACGGCAAGCTTGCAACTGAAATCTTCTGCAATAGTAAAATCCGCGCATAATACAAAATGAATATCGGTATCATATTTTGACAAGGTTTTGTCAGTTTCAAGCGCATCAAACACGGACGAAATTGAAACAGCTTTTTGTTCGGAGAAAGCTTCATCGGCTGTGTTAAACCGCTCCGCGATAATAAGGAAATTCAGCTTGAACGGCGTTTTTTCATCTGCACCGCCAAAAGACGGCGGTCTGCCGTTTATAAGCCCCCAAGAAGTTTCTTCACCGGCATTTTCCCCATCGCCGATTTGGGTGTATTTCAGCGTAAAATTAACGTCGCTGCCGTCTTTAATATTATACGAAAGCCCTACAGAATTTACCGTTACTATAAGCAGATTCAGATTAACTTCTAAGTCTGCACTTACCGCTTTGTCGGTGAGATTATAGGTGAAAATAATTTTTGATAAGTCGATTTTATAAAGCGAATCAAGCGGCGCAGGGAGATTCCCGGCTTTGAAATTCGGGTTAATGAGCTTTATAAACATATCCGCAAGATCCCCGAGGGTTATATTCACGAGGCTGCCTTTTAAGTATTTGTTTTCTTTTTCGGCAAAGGTTTCAGAGTAATATCCGGCACGAAGACCCTTTCCGCCGAAAGTAAGCTCGAAAATATAGGAAAAAGCAGTTTTCAGTTCTGTTTTTGCATACTGTGCTAAAGCCGTCAGATCGAATATATTATTCTTAAAATATAGCATTGCGGCGGCGGTTATATTGCCGTTTTCCGCTGTGGAAAAGGCAATCTGACCGCCGTTTTCAAGTGTCAGTTCCGTTGATAAAAAACTTAAATCCCACTCCCCTGCAAATTCAGCGGTTAACGCCAAAGGGTTTATATCACGTTCTTTTTGGTATTGATACCGAATTGAAAAATTCGTAAGTGCAAAATCAAAGTTGCCGCCCTTTGCAGCCCCGCCGATAAGTTTTGAGATAATATCGCCGAAGGTTATGTTGTCGGGATTTTTGAGATTGCCGCTGAAATCCCATAAAAGTGCTACGTTGACATTTGATGAAATAGTGCGGCATATAGCAGTTACCGCAAGGGTCAGCTTTTTAGCATCGTCTTCCGAAAGGCTCAGCGAAAAAATCCCCGAGAGCGAAAAGGTATTGCCAGTTTGTGAGAATTCCGCTCCTGCCGAAACGTTTTCAAGACCGAATGTGAGCGTACCGCCGCCGAAGCCGAATGAAAAAACGTTGTTTACTTCCGCACTCAGAGACAGATATCGTGCAGTGAAGCCTGCAATCACATCAATTCTTGCTATTTCATTTTCATTTGTACTGTCCTGTAATGAAATACTGACCGGGAGCGAAGCGGCGGCGTCTGTACCTAAAACAGTGGAAAGCTTTTTATCTTCGTCTTTTAAAAGCTGAATACTTCCCGTAAATTCAAGATCGGGAAGCGAAGCCTCCGCCGAAAATGTAAGCGTGTGCACTGCGCTCAAAGTGATTTCAAATTCGGCAGAAATATCTCCGGTTATAAGCTGACCGATTGATGCCCATTGTCCCATAAAATCTATATCAAGGCGTTTGCATACTATTTGAGCGATGGGGAAAGTCCAAGGCGAATTCAGTCCCACTCTGCATCCCGCCGCCCATAGGTTGAATTTCATTTCGTCAAGCCGATAGCCCAGTGTAAGCGACTTCAAAGCGATTTTGTTTATGAAACTGTCCGGCGGGATATGCAGATATTTTGAAGCATTTTCACTCACGGCAAAAAGACTTCCAAGGAAGTCTATGCCGTCTGAAAATGTTAACCCTTCATTTTTGAAACCGGCAGAAAAATTAAGATAATGTTCACCCGAAAGTATGTTTGACGCAAGTGTAAATTCTTTTTCTTTGCCGTTTATAAGAAGCGAAAGCGTGAGCCCGCCCGAAACCGCCGCCGTCTCGCTGCCGTCCGCTGTATTTTGTATGTGTAAAAAGGCAGTAACGTTTTTCGGAACGGTTTTACCGGTAAAATAGCGATCTAAATTTATACTACCGAGTGTGATTTTTGCATAAAATGAGAGCGAGCCGCCCGACTGTAAAAACGAAATGCGCCCTTCGCTTTCAAATGCCGCAGAAGATGTTAAACTATTACCCGAAGCCGCCTTTATTATCTTCCAGAAATTATCACTGTTAAAATATTTTTCACCGGAAAGCTTCATTTTACAGCTGAATTTGAAGCTGAAATTATCCTCCGCAAAGTCTTCTGCATCCGTATATGTGAGCACAAAATCAGATATTTCCGTATCGCCCAAAACGTCCCTGTACTCTAAAACAGTATTATCGTCATCATTTCGCACAAGAAGCGGAGAGATATATCCGAAAAAGTCCCCTGCTTTGCCGTTTGTTTTTGCCGCCGCTGACATTGAGAATAAAAATTCGGGATCATCATCGTTGATTTTTCGGTTGTTTTTAATAATCTGCCCCGCAAATACAAATTCCCCCGACAGCGGCGGAAATTCCGCCGTGCCGGTCAGCCCGATAATAATACCGTCAAAAATTATCTGTGCATTTTTAAGCGGAAAATCCCACTTAGCACATTGCCACACAAACCCCGAAAATACCCTTGCCGTGTTCTCATCATCGGTAAGAATTAAAGTGCCGGCGGAGATTTCGTTCTTTATCGTTTGAAAAAGCTCTTTTATTTCCATAGGGAATCTCCGTTGTGTTCAAATTTGAAGGGTTTAGGGGGGATAGGCTTGGGTTTTACAATTAATGCGGGTTTAGGCTTAATAGGTGCCGATAAATCTTCTGAGTAATATGTATGAAAATAACCGCTTGATTCAAGCATAAAAGAAAAATATGCAAATGATTTTTTATTATTAATTTCAACTTGTCCGTATGTAGTGAAAAGGTTTTTCTTCGTAAATTTAGACTCATAATATCTTTTGTCTTTTCCCCGGGCACTTCTGTTAAAATAATATATTGTATGGCTTATAGATGTTTCGGACTTCATATTTCTAAAAGAAATATTAAAATAATTTTCATTCGGCAAGCCTGTAGGACCGAATTTAATTCCTTTCTGCGTACAAATAATGTGGTATTGAGGATTGATAGCAACAAGGTATGCTTTTAATACTTCAAATTTGTTTTTCTGATTTTCTATATAACCCATAGAGGAACTGTCAGAACCATGATGAGGCGCGCACAGCATTACGCTTGAGTCTATATGTCTGTTCTGTGTTTGCCAAAACATAGTGTGTGCTGTTGCATCTCCCGGCAAGGTTATATATGCACCGTGTTCAATTGTGACAATTTGTGAAAAAAGATTTTTATGTGACGCATCGCCGGTATCGCCTGCATGAACCTGTATTTGTCTCCATTCATTTTCTAATATATACTCCGGCGGGTTAATAATGAATAAATGTTCGCATCGTAACAACTGAATTTTCTTATCTTGTTCCGCTATATGATTGGCGACAAAAAAGCTCGGGAAGTGAATTTGTCCGACCGAAGGAAAATAAACATCATGTAAGCCGAAAGTTCCCGGGTAATCTATATTATTTAAATCAGTCGGAGGCGGACCGGCAGGAAATCGTATAAGTAAAATTCCCGTATCTAAGTCACCGTAAGCGGTGTTGCAGATTAAGGGGATAATCCCCGACATATCTTCATATGTATAACGATAGGGAAAAATTTGAATGAATGATTCGATAGCAGGGTCGTAAAAGTTAAATTTCCCGATTTGAAATTTTATACTAAACATATGGTCGCTGTCCATAAGTTTTTTAATTTCCAAGCTATCAAATACTATATCATACATCTGTGTTAAAACATTCTTTATATCCATTCCCAGATCATAAAGAGAGTTATATGAAACAGGTAATTTTATGCGGGTTAGATTCGTTAGTTTTATTACCTTTTTATCATCTTTATTTAAATATGATACTTTTTGCAATACTAAACTTTTGTCTTGTTGTTGTAATTCGACCTTTAATATGGTTTTAAAACCATCAATGATTAAAAATTCAAATGATAATTGCGTTATATTCAATTCAAATCTTTCGTTTGACTGCACGGAAATTTTTACTTTAAACTCACAGTCATCATCATTATCATCGTAAAAACTCGTTATATTCAATTCAAATTCATTTTTTGCATTGCTTCTGTAAGTTGAACATAGATTAAAATGTTTCCGTTGGTGAAAGATTTGTTTTGCGGATGATTTGGTATCATAAAGAATAGCTCCTACTGAATACACACTCCTTTTTGAATTGTGTAAATATTTAAAAGTTGTGGAGTTTTTGCAGTTTATAGGTGTTGCCCAATTATAATAGTAATAATCAGTGCACTCTAAGGAATGTGCTTCTTTTTTTGATGACCAATCTTCTTTGTTTAACACGAATTTGCTATTTTTATAAATGCAATTTAAAAACAATCCATAATGATCAATGTCAAAATGCGATATAGTAAAAATATCAATATATCCCTTGTAAGTATCGGTGAAATTTTTCATTTCAGGAGGATCTGAGTATTCTAAATAGTCCGTATAGCTTTTTTTGCCGTCTTTGATGAACTTTTGTTCGTTATTTGCGCGTTCCTTCATGCGATTAATTAAATATTGCAGAGATTTTTGCGTGTATACCTCATTAGTACTGCTATGCTGATTCCCGCAATCGCACAGCATTAAAAAAGTTAAAAGTGAATTAGGAATTTCCCGCCTACTGCACCCATAGCCGCAAACGAGGTTACAAAGCCCCTGCCCGACGTTTAGTATATATGTTTTATAAGCAATAGGTTCTCCTATATATGCCACACCATTCACCCCTTTTCATCGTCATAAGAAAGACTCCAGCCGGGTTTGCCGCTCTCATTTGATGTTATCTGCAAGCCGACACTTTGGTCGGACGGGAAGGTTTGTTTGAGGATTTTCACAGCCAAACCGTTAAATGTGAATATGAAAGTGCCGTCCTGTTTTTTAAGTGATATAGTTTTCGCGGAAAAGTTCATAAGTGCCGAAGACGAAAGTCCGCCGCCGAAGAAGCCGTCCGGGGGTTTTAAGCCGGCGAAGAAATTGTTTCCGGAAAAGCAAAGGTGAAGCGAAGCGGCAAGCCCGAGCGAATCCGCAATATCTCCGAAATCCCCGAAAACAATCGGAAACCGCAGTCCGTACCAAGGGAGCACAAAATCATCCGCCGCCGCCTGACGCACCGAATCGGTTAAAACAGGGATAAGTCCCCTGTCAAGCGGCTTTTTATTATTTTCACAGTATAAACTATCCGGACGGGCAGGGAAAAGTTTCGGGAAAGAGTCTGCTCGGGGTTCTGAGCCCTTAAGCGATATTTCGGAATAGAGTGCTGTATAACTATTATCCGCTTCGGCGTATTTAAATTTCATTTGTGAAAATATCAGCGGGAAACTGCCGCTACCGCCGCCTGAAACATCTCCGTATCCGAATATGTCAAATCCGCCGTCTGCACTGTAATCTTCAAAAGCAAGTTCCCCAGAGAGATAAAAATCAGCGGAGGGCATTGTTATCGCCGTAAAGCGCATATACGTCAAAACACTTGCCGAAAAGGCGTATGTTACCGCTTCGCGGAGCGAAAATACGAATGAATTGTTATTGTTTTGGAGTTTGCCGTCAATGAGCATTGACTGCCCGCCGCTCCCGTTTTTTGATACGTAAGCACTGAAAATGCGATTCAGTGTCAGTTCGGAGCGGGTTTCGAGAGAGACGATTTCACCGTCGTTTATGATAAGCTTTATGCCGGTTGTAACAAATGAAATGTCAGGTGCGGCGGTACCCGTATAGGATAACTGTGCCTGCGAATCGGTAAAGAGATCTACCGCAATGTCAACAGACGATTTTTCGATTGTCGGGATGCCGCCCTCAAATTCAAGCTTGCTTGCGGAGATAATAACGCTGTGGGCATATTTATCACCGCTGTAACTGTCAATAACGCGGACTATATTGGCGTTTTTACAAACGGTATCGTCAAATGAAAACGGACAGTTCAGTATCAATATCCCTGTAAAATCAGCGTTATTTACCGTTTTCATGAAATTTTCATACTGCGGCAGAAGATTGTTATTCTCATCATAGCATTTTGACATTGCCGTGTTAAATACATCATCGTCTTTTAAGAATTCTGCAACACTGACATCGTTTCCGTATTTTATAAAGATAACGGTGTCGTCACGCCATTTATCGGGTGCAAAATCAAACTGCCATTCGCCGCAATCCCCGTATTTGAGAAGATAACTTCCCGGTGCAGTATCGAAGTAGCGGCTGTAATCAGACCCCGGCTTTTTAAAGATGATTTTCGGATTTATTGCCTGAATTTCTTTGCGGAGTGAATCATCAATATTAATCAGTTTAATCGGTGTTTTATCAGTACGTGCGGCAATTATCATTTCGGTAATGCCGCTCCCCGAAACGGTTACAACTGCGCCGTTTGAATTTACTGCAAGTGTGTCAGCTTCGTTTTTTTTTACGTTTTGCAATGCGGGGACGTTAGTAAATATACTGTTTCTGCGAAAATATACCGCTTCCGCAAAGGATTTTAAGAACGCTTCCTCTGTTTTTTGTGCTTTTAAAATATCATCAGGATCATCGGTTTTAGGTTTGATTCCGCCTGTTTCGGTAAGTTTTTGCATGGGTATAATGGGGACTGCTCTATTCTCTGCGATGTCAGAAAGTTTCAGCGGGCAAAAGTCAAGTATTCCCGTTTCACTTGTTTGCGGCGTAAAAAACGGGGTTTCGCGGGACTGACAGTAATATTCACTTCCCCCGAAATCAATATAAGCGGCGGTAGTAGCCTTGTCCCACTTTGCTTCTGCTCCGGCGGGGGTGTTTTCAAGATTAGCGTGATAACCGGGTATGAATTTTACATTGAAGCCGGACTTCACCTTAACAAACTCTGCGGCAAAGTTTCCGCATAAAAAGTCTTCATTTTCGGGAATGGTAAAACTGCCCGAAAACCCTAAGTAATAAGTGAAAGGCTTTTCAGAAAGCTCCTCCAAACAGCGGCACGAGAGTTTTTTTTCAAAACACAGCCGCATATCGCCTGCGGTGTTTGAAAGTGTAATGCTTCTGCCGCCGGGTGATACAAAACGTGAAGCACTTGTGAAAACCGCATTAGCAGGCAAAACTTCAATGTAGCTTTTTGCCGCATCAAGAACACTTTGCGGACAGATATGAAAATGCAGATTTCCGCTGAAATTATCATTAAAAACATCCGAATAAAAGGTTCGCAAAAAGCCGAGACGGCGTTCTTCCCCCTCGGCAGTATAGTACATTCCCGCACCCAAATCGGAAAATACGCCGGAAAATGCCGCAAAAAAAGCGATTCCGTCCGAATTTATATCCGCACTGCCTGTTGAGACTACGTTCTTGTCTTCACAGTAAAACTTACAGGAGTCGGCTTTGAAAGCGATTTTATCCGGTGCGGCAGTTATTTTACCGGAGAAATAAAACAGATACGGTGGGAAACCAAATCCCGCCTGATGCTTTATTTCATAAGACGCATCAATGAAAATTCCTCTGATACCGTTTCCGTAGTAAATTATACCGTGAGGATAGCCCGAACGCGAAAAATACGCTTTCGCTTCGCGTTTAATATCAAGCGGAATGTTCGTGCCGTAATCTTCATCACAAAAAAGATAGAATCCGTCGGCTTTAAAACTATCCGCAAAGGTAATAGTATCGGCAGTCATTTTGCCGCTGAAAAAATATGCTTTAAAGGCTACGGCGTAATAGACACCGCTGTCAATTTTAGAAAATGTCGTATCATTCATACTTAATTACATCTCCGGGCAAAAGCTGTATATTCGCACATTGTGTGAGGTCTGCGTATACACGGCAGAGAAACCCTTGTGCGTCCCTGCGATAAAAGCGGAGGGTGTTAAGCCCCGACTGACTGATACCATAACTATGTGCAATATCGGAGAGGGTGGTTCCTGCCGGAACGGTGAGCGGCTCACCGCAGAAATTCACACGAAGATTTGTTGTTACTGCCGCCCTCACACGGAAAGTGAGAACGCCCTGTGCGGCGGTATCAATCGTGAGATTCGATAACAGCTCCCCATAGTCGTCTGAAAAAATTATGCACATATAGTTAAGCGTGGATAGCTTAGCGGAAGTAAATACGTTGCTTTCCAAAACGCTTTTAGGAGCGGTTATTTTTGCATAGCTTTTGAGCAGTTCGCTTTTGAAGAAATCAATATCACCGCCGAGCACGGTTTTATCTGTATTGCCGGCTCCCCAAAGCTGAACTGTTTTGCGAAGGTTTTTGTCTAAAACAAGCGTTACCATACCGCTGTCATCGCTTTCCGCCGTAATGTAATATTCAGATTTAAAAGACGGTGTAAAGCCTTGAAAAAGATTCTCCGTAGGGTAAGACTGAAACACCATATCGGCGGTCTGAACTCCGAGAATAAATCCCGGCAGGAGATCGGCAGTACAGTAACCCTGATCTGCTATCTGAATTCTGCCTTTATCTAAACCCAGTGCTATAAAATCACCGTCGGTATTAAAATCAAACGCCGCCGAACGCGAAACTATCTCGCGAAGTTTATAAAACCCGAGCGGGGTTATTTTCCCATTGGTCAAATCATTTAAGAATGTCACAAATTCAGCCGTTTTTATCGCCGCAGGATTCTCCCCTTCTTCGGCGGGCGTATCGGTTTTATTTACGACTGTAACGGTTGTGGTTTTTGTTGCTTTTGCATACGCAACCGTAACTTTCCCGGCAATCTGCACCGTAATATCAGCCGATATGTCTTTGTACCATTTGTCGGTGTTGTTAAAAGTATAGACCGTGTTCCCGTTTATTTCTGCCGATGAATTCAAATGTATGAGCGTCCCGAGATAGGGATAATATCCTCTTTCAAAGCCGTCACAACTTATCGCGAAACCGCTCTTATCTTTGAATTTAGGTGTAACTTTCAGCTTTTCGCCGCTTTCTAAAAAGCTGTAAATATCATCTACAGATACGATTTTATCAAAATCAAAGGTATGAGCCTCTTGGCAGTTATAGCTTAAAATTGCAGTAAGATTAGCTTTGGCATCGCTGAATGTCCAATCTGTTTTCGCGATAATTTCTTCTATACAAACGGTGTTTTTTGTGCTGCTGTAAGCATAGATAAAAGTGCCGGTAAAGCTTGTTGCCGCCACCTGTGTTTTTATAAACAAAAAGAGATAGTTGCCGCCGAAAGCTTCCGGCAATTCGGGCATATCTATTTCAGAATAATAAAGCGTGTCGTCATCTGTTTTTGCGGGAGAGGTTACAATAGTACAAGCTGTCATTCCCGAGTAATCATTAAAAATTTCATCTCTTTGCCCGAAAGCGATAAGCGATTTGAAATTCTCAGTCGGTAGAGCGTAGAAATCCGGCAATTTAAATGTAACACGGATTTTCCCCGCCGCCGGTTTCGTTATTCCGGTTATTTCGGGTGAAGCAGTGATAACCTCAGTCGTCAAAGAGCCGGCAAGCGATATCTGTTCTTTGGGGGCATACGATGTTTCGGACTGCTTTTTTATGTTGTAGGGCGTGCAGACAAGCTCGTAGGCATCGTCATCCTGTGGAACTTCAATCGAAAATCCTCTGCCGAAGCGTATGCCGGATGAATAAATATCAGTGTATTCAATGACGATTCCCGATTTCGGCTTAATCACATATTTTTCGCCGCTGTCGATTTTATCATGAGAAAAATCAATAAAACCTTTCCTATAACTGCTTTGAGGATTCGCATACACCGTTGTATTTATGTCTGCTGCGGCAGTTGCATCAGAGCCGCCGTCAAAGAAGGTGTTAGTTATAACCGTATATGCCTTGCCCGCACTGAACGTATTAAGACTTATACCGCTTATTTCCACATCACAGCTTGTTACTGTACCCGCATTCATGTCGAAATCCTGCGACTGATTTATGGCGGTGCTTTTTCCGTCTTCATATACAGTGAAAATTATCGTAAACTGACCGTCGCCCTGCGGCGAAACCGAAACAGTAACCGTTAATGTATATGTATCGTCGCCGTCCGCACTGACACGCTCCAACACGGTCTGTAATATACGGCAAAAATTTAAACTCGGCTTGTCAATGTCATTTGATTTCATCATTCTCTGCCTCCCTTTGCAATAAGTTCATTCTGTATCTGATTAGTTCCAACCCATAATCCGTCACCGCCTCCGGCTGCATATCCTCTGTTGCCCTCTGTGTCAAGATTATAAATCTTTGCATCATAACCCGGAACAATTTTTGTCGTGACAGAAAGCGGTATACTTTGACCTGACAAAACAGTATCGCCTGTTTTCAAGAGCTTCGCGGCAACATATCCTGCCGGTGTGAAAATAGGGTGATCTGCTGTTACCGTAACACTGACTCCGCCTGCTGAAATTTCTGTTAAATCAGACCGCTCGTAACCTGACCAAGTATTAATTACATCGACATAGCTGTCGGTTTCGGGGCTGTAAACCTTGTCGCCGATTTGAACTGTTTCAATCGGGCATAGTCCTTCTTTTGTCAAAACAAGCGTGCCCTCAAGAATACATCCGTAAGCTATTTTAAGCGGCTTTATATATTGGTAAGTAACGCCGACAAGACGAGGCGTGTCTTTGCGTGAAGTTATGCAGATTAATTTTTTCGATGATGTTTGCGTTGTTTTGTTCACGTATGGAATTGTCATATTAAGCACATACTCAAAAGCTGTCGGTGTTCCCCATTTGTCAAAGAGTTCGTCGCCGTCTGAATTTTTCCAGACACCGTCGTTATCAGAAAGTTCAGTAGGCGCGTTATCACTCGGCATATAGTAGGTCAACTTATTTGAGTTCGGGGAATCTGTTTTGAAACGTATAAATCCGACATTCCCCTCACTTGTTGATGTGTATTTACAAGCACCGCCCGAGCTCTGATAAAGCAAACAGTCTGCTTCAAATCCTGAGTCGTCTATTTCATTCCCATCCCCGATATCTATTGTTCCGCCGCCGGGAATAACGATACGTGCTTTGCCGCCCGTTTGCTCCCCTATATCGGAAGTCGGGGAATCTCTGTAACCGTATTTAACAAGGTAGTCTATGTCATCCGTCTTCCCGGGGCTTCTCCCCAGTGCAATAGTTACAGCGTCAGCGTCCGGCGGGAACTCGTAATTGCCGGGTGCCCGATAATAATCTTTCCCCCAGAGCCTTACATTTTCCGTTGCCCCGCGCTTGGTCGGGTGATCTACTGTAATTGACACGGCATCGGGAGCGGGATGAGCAGGAGGAGCATCGGCTTCATTCGTTTGCAAAGAAACTCCTTTAACAGCAGTAACACGTCTTGAAACAGACTGGCGGGAGCCGGACGATGAGTATACTGCGGTAACTACAAGTGTAAGCGTTGCACAGTCAATTTCACAGTCTGCCTGAAAATTATCGGTGAAATTTACGCCGCGGCTTCCGTCAAGTTTATGTATTCCATGATAAAGCAGCCCGTGCTTGTCGCCTATATTTACAGTTACCGTTACCTCTTCGTTTTTGTCCAGTAAATAAGCACGGATATGAAAACAACCGCTTTTAGCACTATAGGTTAAGATTTCGGATTCTATCTCGTCGTACCACTGCCCGAAAACAGGGTTTTCAAGCTCGGAAAGTGTCAATACTTTCTTTTCGTTTGACGGCACCGCCCGATAAACACCGTCTTCTTTCGGCTCAGTCGCTGTAAATGTATCGTTTTCTGTATTTTGCCTCTTAAGTATTACCATAGAATCCTCCTAATATTTTTCATTCCATATTTATTATAGCAGATTTAGTATTCAAATGCAATACTTATTTTGGTAAAGTAACTATAAATTTTTGGGCATAAACAAGAGATTTGCAAAATTTACAATTTGTACACATTTATCTTGGGCGTAAACGCGGCGGATTCAGATAATTTTATTTTGCCTGTTTGGGCGGTGTAACAAAACCGGCGGGTGAAGTCTAATTTCACCCGCCGATTTTTCGTTATTTCGCCTCTGAGTTATTTAAGATATATTCCAATGCAATAGTTTCACGTTCTACCCAAGGACTGCCTTTAGCAGCCGTTTCTTGAATATTAAGCGAAAGATTATTGTTGTAGGCGTCAAAAACTGATATAAATTCCGCTTTGAAATTTAAGTCTTTTTCATAAGAATCCAATTGTTGCTCTTGCTTTTTTTCTGTAATTTTACATTTATAGTAATATGATTTCATACAAAAGTAAGCATTTTCCGTAAATTTATCTTTCTTTTGCTCTGTAATTTCGCCGACGAATTCGATTTCATCAGAAATTAAATATCCGGTTTCTTCAATGAATTCGCGTTTTAGTGCAGCAAGATGATCCTCGCCGGCTTCAATGCCGCCGCCCGGAAATTTGTAATCATTATTTGATGTATGAATCATGAGGATAACATTTCCCTCAAGAGCAACACCTCTCACTGCTTCTCTATGTATAACATCAGCACCTGTTGGGATTTCATTCAGACCAAGTTTTTTACTAAAACTCATAGCCATTCCTCTAAAATGTTTCACATCGTTTTAAAAAACTCTTTACCGGCAATCCGCCAAATATCGTTATCGACAGGCTCCATTACCGGCGTACTCGCACCATGTTCCGCGGCTATGCGGCGCGCCGTTTCCCGCAGTTCTGCCATATAAGCGTAACCGCTTCGCATACTCAAAAAGCAGGATTCTAAAAAGATACTCCCTTGTTTGTATATTTCGGTTTTTCTCGCGGCAGAGATTGCCGCCTCTACGTCATAACTAACACGGCGTTCGTCTATCTGTACACTTTCTTCGGTCACTGTCAGAAGCGTATACGGTGCAAGCGGATTGCCGTCCAGAGGCTGACCGCATCCGCCGGGGTTTATGAGAAGTTTATTTCCCGAAAAAGTGTTCCACTGGAGGTGAGTATGCCCGGAAACGATAATGTCCGCATCGTACTCAGAAAATCTGTCGGCATATGAATCCCCCGCGAGTGTTTCTCCTATTTGCTTCAAATATTCATCATGGGTAAACCCATTCTTTTTATGTTCTCTCATGAAGCTTCCGCTTGAGTTAAAAGCATTTCGCGTTCGCTCCATGCCTGTACCACCCGGGAATAGCGGTGTAAAGATATGCAGAGCCAATAGCTTTCTATTGCCCGGAAGTGTTATTGTCAGAGTCTCCGGCAGGGATTTTAACCAATCCAAATTGTCCGTTTTTAGTTCGCGAAAAGCTTGATACACAGCTCCCATTTGCTCATAAATCCATGTCCGCTTATCAGCATTTATATACCCTATAAGCCGTGCTTCTTTGTTTCCGGCAATAACATGAACCGAAGATGTAATTTGTAAAGTTCTTATCCGTTCAGTCACTTCATTTGAAAACGGCATATCGAATATATAGTCGCCAACGAAAACATATGTATCGGCTCCGCTTTTCACAGCGTCGTCAAGGACGGCATCAAGGGCAAATATATTGCCGTGTATATCGGATATTAACGCTATTTTCATTTGAACTCCCTATAATCGTTTTTACCCTTACAGTATACATCAATAAAATCCATCTGTCAACCCTATAAATCAAAACCGATAACCGTAAATCGGATTGAACGTAAAACGCTGACCGCTCAAGCCCTTTTTTTGAATACCGCTTGCCAATGACTTTTTCACCAAAAGTTGAAAGTCAACAATTTGTTCGCAATTTCACAAACGAATTTTTGTAAAAAAAATGAGCTTCCGCAATTTTAATTTGCGTAAGCCCTTATTTTTGTCATTAAGGAAGTTTGAAGAAATTGACGTTCCCTGTTTTAGTTGCAGTCATACGAAACAGTACACAACCGTCAGGACAGACCAAATCTTTTGTGTATGTATCGCTCCCGCCGATATTTTTAAGGTCACCCCCGCTGCGAACAGCTTCCATAATCGGGAACATCATAAGCATAGTTTTTGAACATATACCTTGCCCGTTTACATTTACAGGACAACCATAAGTACAGCGATATTTATCACCGATTTCTTCGCCGTTTCGGCAATAATTTTCCGTCTTATCGCCCCGCAAAAAGCCCGTAACTTCAATCTCCCAATCGTATTCTTCGGTGTACCATTTATTCATATTGATTCCTCGCTTTATCTCAAATTCCATCTGTTGATTTTTACAAATGAAATGTACGGAGACTCTTTTTATATCTTTTATTTTATCACAAACTGTCCGCAATGTCAAGCAACAGTTTGATGAATTGAATTCGGATACTGTTTATCAGACAGGGTAACGATCATCGGGCATCCGACCGGCATATATACACTTTTGAAAGTCCAAGGAAACAAAGACCATAAACAAATTTCAGAAGACTTTGAATGTGAATTGTTACGAATATACAGCATAAAAGAACACTGTCACGACCAAATAAAAGCATATGAAGATATGATTATGAAGTATTTTAACTCAATGTCAGAGCATGAGAAACAGATATAAAAAAAAGCTTGAAGTAAAAAAAAGAAGAATGTAATATTTTGCACCCCCCAATGAAAATAGTTCCTTTCGGATTTATTTGTCAAGGGACATTTTTGTCAGAGACATTTTTGTCAGAGACATTTTTGTCAGAGACATTTTTGTCAGAGACATTTTTGTCAGAGACATAGAGGGAATGTTTACAGTTTATTCGTAATTTCACGCTTGATTTTTCAAAAATAATCATATATACTGTATACTGTACTTTTAACGAAAGGTGGTGATACGCATGAGCAATTCTTTTTTCACAGGTTTACAAAACAGCGAATTATTTCCGGGAAGTGATATTGTGCGCCGTTTTACACGCAAAATAACCGCTATACGGGATAGCTATGCCCTTTTGGCAAGAGCAAACAACCAGCTCACAGCAGCTTTTGCCGACACAAGGGGGAGGTCTGCCCTTTTCACGATAAAAGATTGTTTTGAATGCCTGTCACCACATAATATAGCGGTCATGATATGATATGATTCCGCTCCTTTATGCTCGGTAGCCCTGTGCAGTCAAAACGTCTGTACAGGGCATTTTTATGCCCGAAAATAAAGGAGTTTTTTGTCATGAATAAATTTTTTAAAACGTCGCAGATTGCTCTGCGTACACAAACGAACGGCGGCATTGTATATCTTTTTCCGCAGATAATCATGAAAATCATCTATCTTGTGCCGCTGATGTTTATCTGGCGTATTATAACCGCAAACGGCGTGGATTCGGGTATGACACTGACACAGCTTTTAAGCTATACTTACATAAACGCGCTTTTATCAAACGTTTTGAACGTCCAGACTTTTATAAACGACTGGGATTCAGCCGGAAAATGTGCTATCCTTTTCACCCGTCCGTTTTCCGTTGTTGGGCAAGTTGTATCGCGGACAGTCGGGGAATGGATTCCGACACTGCTGATGTTTTCGCTCCCGATGGCAGTTTTAGCTCCGCTTTTCGGAATACAGATAATTCCGAATACCCTTTGGGTTATTCCGTCCGTCATACTCTGTGCTTCGCTTGGGTTTGCGTTCGAGTTCCTGTTTTTTTGCTTAACACTGCGGCTGAAAAACGTTGTATGGTTGATGTGGGTTATCCGTTCGGCGGTGGTGTCGTTCTTTTCGGGCACGGTAATACCGTTTAAGATACTGCCTTTCGGAATGGATAAATGGATGTTATATCAGCCGTTCGGGAGTTTGGGCGGTGCAACGCTGTCGCTCTATATCGGTTCGGCAGAGCCTTTACAAGTAATTCCCGTTCAGATATTTTGGAACGTGGTTATCTGGACATTTACGCTTATTTGGTTTAATAAATCAAGAGAAAGGATAGTGAGCTACGGTGGGTAAAATTACGTTCAAACGATACATAGAACTTCTAAGCATATACGCAAAAATGGACTTAGGATCACTTTTGCGAGACACAAAATTCATGGTGATTGCCGTGCTGGCGGACATATGCGCGGACATTTCTGCAATATCGGGTATATTCCTGCTTGCGTGGAAATTTGACGGCATCGGCGGACTGGACAAGTACGAGGTTCTGTTTATGCTTGCATACGGTGGAATTGTAAACGGAGTTATCGCTGTATTCGACAACAGGAATGCGTCTTTTCCGAGCAGAATAATCGGGCGCGGACAATGGGAGCATATATTTATTATGCCTCTGCCTTACAGCGTGCAGATGCTTGCGGGATTCTTTCCGTTTACCTGTTCGGGGAGATTTATTTCGGGTGTTATTCTGATGTCTTTTGCCGTTGCGAATTTAACTGTTTCGCTTCCGTGGTGGTGGATTCCGCTGTTACTTAGCAATGTTATCATCAGTATAGTTGTTGTAATTGCGCTCTCATATCTTGTTTCAAGCTTAGCTTTTTACGCACCTGTACAATGTGAGGAGATTTCAAGCACGGTCAGAAACAGTGTGGAATACACAGCGACATTTCCGCTTTCGGGTATGCCGCTTTACATGAAAATCCCGCTTTTGACTATATTCCCGGCAGGATTGATTGCATGGTTTCCAACGCTTATAATCCTCAATAAAACGCCTGTTTCAACAAATATTTTTCCGATTGTTTTTGCGGTATTGTTATCATTGACCGCATCATATTTTTTCAAGAAAGGATTTCATTATTATGTCAAAAAAGGTATCAACCGCTATCACTCAGGCGGACACCGCTGTTAAGGCGGAAAACGTAACGAAAACATTCACACAATGGCAGCGTGAAAATGCGGGTAAAAGTATAATAAAAAATCTGCTCCATCCGCAGAAAAAAATCGTTCACGCTCTCGAAAATGTGTCATTCACCGTTAATCGCGGGGAGTTTGTCGCATACGCCGGTCCGAACGGCGCAGGGAAAAGCACTACTATGAAACTGCTTTCAGGTATGCTTGTCCCGACAGAAGGCGAAATCAGCGTACTCGGACTTTCACCGTATAAAGACCGCATAAAGGTGATGAGCCGATTGGGTGTGTTGTTTGGAAACCGTACGGAACTTTGGTGGGATCACCCTGTTTCGCAGAGTTTTGAGTGGAAGAAGGTTGTGTGGGATATTCCCGATGATGTTTATAAAAGAAACCTTGAGAAGGTTTGCGAACTCCTTGACATAGGTGATTTGCTCAAGACCTTTGCTCGCGAACTGTCACTGGGTCAGCGCATGAGAGCCGACCTCGCGATGATGCTCCTTCATTCGCCGGAGATTATTATTCTTGACGAGCCTACCCTCGGACTTGATGTCGTTGCAAAACGGCAGATGATTGAGTTTTTGAAGCGGATAAATCGTGATGACGGCGTAACGATTATCGTTACAAGTCACGATATGGACGACCTCGAGGAAATGGTACAGCGAATCGTTATGATTTCCGGCGGGAAAATTGCTTACGACGGTAGTTTTGACGGTTTGCGTGATATTACCGGCAATCTCACACGCATTCGCGTTACTATAGCGAATGGCTCTTCGCCGTTTATTAATGCAGGAAATTTGATAAGCGTTGATAACGGAGTGTTTGAAATAGAAGTAGATGTCACAAAACACTCGATAAAAAATCTACTGAAGCAACTTTCAGACTGTGACGGAATTTCAGATGTTGAAATCAGCAAAGCACCTATCGAAAAGGTCATAGCAGGGTTATACACTGCGTGGAAATAACGAAGTTATGCTTAAACAGACGAATGGATTACCACAAAGCATTTTTCAACTTCGATTGGGATAGTATGAAGTGCCTCGGTAACAAAACCGGGGCACGTTTAGTTATTTCTCGACTAAAGTAACTTTAATTTACCTATTGACAAAATTCAAAGAATAGGGTATAATAAGTATAGATAGAGCAAAGGAATGATGAAAATGAGTGAAAAACTGGAAGCAATGTCGCCTTTGGCTGACCCTGTTGTCGGTGCAATATTCGACGGCGTAGAGAATGCCGGGCTTGCGGCACAAAGTCTTGTCGGCAGTATCTTAGCCGAGGACGGCGTGAAAATCGGTAAAGTCACAGCAGTTACTCCGCA
>JAISHV010000069.1 GCA_031262495.1 Ruminococcus sp. | reverse complement strand
GGTTGATGAAAACAGGTCTTTACCGGTTTTATCTTTAGCAGATGAATAATATACGCCGGGAGAACGAACGAGCTGTGAAACAATAACACGTTCAGCGCCGTTTATAATAAACGTGCCGGAATCGGTCATAAGCGGAAAATCGCCCATATAGACATTATTTTCTTTTAGCTCATTTGTTTCTTTGTTTAAAAGCATCGCCGTTACAAAAAGCGGTACGGCATAGGTAGCATCTCGTTCCTTACATTCCGCAATCGAATACTTCGGGTTTTCTTCGATTTTATAATCGGTAAAATTAAGAACCAAATTATTGCTGTAATCGGTTATTGCGGATATGTCACGGAAAACTTCCTTGAGCCCCTCCTCTACAAACCATTTGTAAGAATTCTTCTGAACTTCGATAAGATTTGGCATAGTAAGAACTTCATTGATTTTCCCGAAGCTCATACGGGTCGTCTTACCCAGCTCCACCGGTTTGACATTCACCATAGGCGGAATTCCTCCCTCAAAAACACTAAACGGACTTCTTTAAAATTTAAAACGAATTTACACAATGATACATTTTATAATTATATAACATTTTTTTCAGTTTGTCAAGCATTTTTTTATAAAATTTTTATGTAAATTTATGTAATTATTGACCATCGAGGTTTAATTATACAAAAATGCTGTATAATATTTGTTTTGAAGGGATTTTTTAATTAATCTTAGAATGACTTTTGTGTAAATTCCACAAAATTTTACTTAATAATAGTATGTTTTTTTATCCATTAAAACTTGCATTTTGTCGGATTATGCGGTATAATTTATATGTACGTTTATTTTTCGGGTATTTTTATGAGTACTATTGTTTCCGCTTCTCTGCTTTCAAGTAATCTTTGTCATTTAGAACGCGAAATCCGCTCCGCTCTCACGGCGGGCTGTGAATATATCCACTTTGACGTGATGGACGGGCATTTTGCCGACAATCTGACCTATGGTATACCCGTTTTGGAAGCCTGTAAGAAGGCTATACCCGAAGCCCTGTTTGATGTTCATCTGATGATAGATAAGCCTCAGGATTTCGCTTTGCGCTTTTTAGATGCGGGTGCTGACATTCTTACATTTCACGTTGAAGCGGATTGTGAACCTCGCTCGGTTTGTCAGATTATAAGGGATTACGGCAAAAAAGCAGGGATTACCGTTTCACCGGCAACCCCTGTCGAAAAATTGTATGAATATTTAGATTGTGCCGATATGTTCCTTATTATGACAGTTGTGCCCGGATTCGGGGGGCAAGCGTTTATGCCTCATTGTGCAGAGAAAGTTTCTCTTTTAAAAGATGAAATGAATAAGCACAGACTTAACATACCTATTGAAGTTGACGGCGGTATAAACGCCGAAACCGCGAGAATCTGTGTTACAGCAGGAGCGGACATCCTTGTTACGGGTTCGTATTTCTTCTCAAAACCCGAGAGTGAACGCCGCCGTGCTGTTGAGATGATTATGCGGTGAGTTACGCTGTGAGAACCGCTAATTTATCTATGGCATTCTCTTCTTCCACAGGCTCAAAATGTTCCTCAATGTATTCCGCACAATAGGGTTTTATCCCGACGCACGCCCTTGAACAACTGATGTATTCTGCCGAGCGGACTATCAAGAAATACCCCTCGTCACCTACCCAGAACGAACTCTTTATGTCTTGTTCGCCTGAGAGAATGATTTCTTTTGAAAGATTTGATAATTCTGTAAGTTCTTTTGAAAAGAATACCAATGTAATTTTATCGTCTTCTTCATTTTCTGTCTCTAAGATATCGAATTCGTTTGTCAAAGAGACGTAAATCACGTTGCCCACACTGCTTTCGCCGAAATAGAACGACTCAATATATACCGCATTGTCGCGCAAGTTGAGGTCGAATTTCTTTTCCGCTTCGCTGAATATATGGGCAAAGAACAAATGCACATATACGTTATCCTGTCTGACAGGACCGCCGTCAATACCGAAATCATTCAGTTCGGCATCCGATACGGTTACTCGTATGGTGTCACGTCCCGTTTTTTCTATTTGCATTTATATTGCCTCCTTTGAGACACGGCAATTATTCCGATTAGCCGTTTTCGCGTAAAATTAATTGCCGAAAGTTTTTTAGCCGCCGATTTTCTGAAAAAAGTCTGAATTTAATGAATGAAACTTCCGCACAACCGAATATTGCCCTCAAGCCTGCTGATACGCGCCTTCGTGATATGGGCATAGCTTTGACTGCCTCGGCGATTCCCGCCGTTTATTATTACGGCAGACGAGCATTAGTATTAGCCCTTGTTTGTGTATCGTTGTCTTTAGTATGCCACGCTTTTTTGCGCCGTATCAGCGGGAAAAAAGCTTTTTCGGGGCTGTCGGGCGGATATGTCTGCGGCATGATGATGTTTTTGGCTCTGCCTGTTAGCGTACCGCTTAATATTGCCGCTTTCGGGGTGACCACGGCGGCTGTAACAGCCGCAATACTCGGTTTGCCCGATGACTGTGCAGTCAGTCCGAACAGTGCCGCAATTCTGTTAATATCTTACTGCTTTCCGCGTGTATTGATTGTATTTGTCCCTGTTTTTACAGAACTTCCCGTTACAGATTATGTAGTACCCGATGAAACGGTGAACTCGTTTTTCGGCTCGCTTATCACGATAGGCATTACCCCTTACACCACTGCCGACCTTTTCAGCGGACGTTTGGCGTTCACCTTAGGCGGCGGCTGTGTTGTAATGCTCTGTGCTGCCGCTTTACTGCTTCTTCTGCGGCGTACTGTCAGTTTTTCCGCATTGCTGTCCTTTATCGTTTCGTATCTGCTTGCCGCTTTCTTGTTTATTCCCCGTTCGGGTACTGTGGATTTACCTAAAATATTTATTTTTTCATTATCGGGCGTGCTCTTTCCTCTGTTATTCGCGGTTTTGCCTCAGACGGGGAAATTCTTAACTCATTCGTCTAAGGCGGCATACGGGCTTATCGCGGGGTTTCTCTGCGGTGTGTTTGCCTTTGTTTCAAAGACTGAACTTGCTGGTTGGTTCTGTGCCGCCGCTATGTCGCCGCTCGCCGTTTATTTCAGTGAAAAACACTGGACGCCGAAAGTTTTTTTACCGAAATCATTTTTTAAAATTAAATTGTCAAGGCTTGATTGATGAATGAATTATTAAATGCAGTCAAGAGAGGACTGCTGACTAAAAATCCGCTGTTTGTTACGGGGATTTTGCTATCGCCCGCTATATTCTGCTCTACCCTTAAACAAGCCTTAGCGGCGGCAATGGTATTCACTATAGTTACTGTCGGTACGGCGGTTATTGTGAATGTCTTGCCGCTGTGGAAACTCGTTTATACAGTCCGCATTATATTATATACCGTTATAGCGGCTTTGGTGTATATCCCCGCCTTGAAGCTCTCTCTGTTCGTTTTCCCCTCCGAAACTGCTGTTATTTTGATTTATCTCCAATGTTTGGTTGCAAATTCGCTCATTTTGGAACGATTTGACAAACGCCCGTTCACGCGAATTCGATATAAATTAATTTTCACCGTCAGTGCCGCTATAGGATATGACTTATCATTACTGCTTTTTGCGGGGGTACGCGAAATTATCTCCTACGGTACATTCTACGGCAACCCTGTCGGTATCTCAACACCGCTCCCTGCGTTCGGTGCTGTATTCGGCGGATTTATACTTTTGGCGTTTTTTGCCGCTCTCTACAGACAGATAACAAAATTTGCCGATAACCTAAAAGCGGGGCTGAAAAATGATTAAAGAAATCTTTCTACTTGCCCTCGGCTTGATATTTACCGAAAATATCGTATTCTCATCTGCCCTCGGCTCGGGCACACTCATAACAATGTCAGGCAAAACAGGCTATGTTAAAGGCTTCTGTCTGTCTGCATTCTATCTGACAGTCGTGAGCACATCCTTAACATTCTTTGTCTCTCCGCTTCTTTCAAATACAGAAGCTCAATCTATTGAACCCCTCGTTTTCATCGGTATTTTGGGAATAGTATATATAGTCACATTGGTGGTCGCAAGCAGACTGTTTGTATCGCGTTTTGAACGCCTTAAAAAGTATATCCATGTGTCGGCGTTCAACTCTGTTGTTTTAGGGTCAATGGTACTTGCCGAAAAGACTTCTTTCACAGGTTACCCTGAACTTCAAGGCACATTTTGGGCGTATTTCTTTTACGGAGTGTTTACTGCGTTCGCATTTATACTCGCTGTAGCGGTTATTTCGGCTGTATATCCGAGACTTCACTCGGAAAAGATACCCTACGCATTCAGAGGTTACCCGTCAATGCTGTTGTTTTTGGGCATAATTGCAATGACAATATAGATGTAAGATGTAAGATGTTAGAAGTTAGAGAGAGGTTAGATTTTAGATAGAGTTTAGAAATACGATTATCGTTGGTCTAACCTCTCACATCTAACATCTAACCTCTGTTTCGGAGAAACCTATGCCTCGAAAAGTTTATCGTTATCAAAAAGGCAGACGTAAAAAACGCATGAGCAAAGTTGCTTATGCTTCGGGAATTCTTCTTATAGGCGCGGTACTGGTCTTTTTAGGGTATAGTATCGCGGGTCCTTTGTTTGCGTTTTTTTCGGGTGAAAAGGCTACCGAAACCGAAATCCTTACAACCCCTACTTTTACCCTTGATACCACATCTGTTACTAAAATCAGGGAAGATACCGCTTCCGAAACAGGCGGAACGGCAATCGAAACACATTCGCCGTTCTTAGCGGCTTACAGTGTTCCCCCAAGTGCCCTCGACACGCTCCAAAGCCTTTCGGACTATATCTTAGAGGCTCAAAACAACGGATTTAACGCCGTTTCAATACCCTTACGCATTGAGGGCGGTTTCCTCACTTATAAATCCGATAATGAAACTGCTATCAATGCAGAGCTTGTTCGCGGCACTCTGACAGCACGTCAAATTGCCGATACAATAAAATCCGCAGGGCTTCGCGCCGTTGCGGAAATGAATTTACTCCATGATACCACATTTTACCCGAATTATAAAATGAGTTACAAATTTGACGGTTCGGGCGAACGCTGGCTTGATAATGCCCTTAATAAAGGCGGAAGACCGTGGATTTCGCCGTTTGACCCCGATACGATTACCTATTTGTCGGATTTATCGGCAGAGGTTTCGGGCGCGGGGTTTGAAGAAATTGTCTTTGACGGGCTTTTATTCCCGCCGTTCAGAAGCACAGACCTTAACTATATCGGCGACAAGGTAAAATCTGCCGAACGCTATAAAGCCCTGATTGACGTATATAAAGCGGTATCGGGGAAAGCGGCAGAGAATAAAGCCGCTCCGAAACTCGAGATTCGCGCAATAGACCTCATTAACAACACGGCAGAAGCATATAAACCCGCTGAACTGGACGGTGCTCCGATTGTCGTAGAATACAATGCCGCAGACTTCACCAAAACAATAATCGCCGACGGCACTGAAATCATCTTAGCCGACATGGACGAAGCAGGGAAAGTCTCGGTAGTTATGCAACTCTGCGCCCACAAACTAAGCGGCACAGAAGGCGTAACAATAAAACTCGTCGGTATTTCCCCTTTCACAGAAAGCTATTCATCTGTAACAGCTGTGCTCGCTTCTATGGGGTTTAATGATTATATTATATAACAGAGGACAGAGGCGAGAAGCGTGACGCCAGAGCGACGCAGCAACGCTGCTAATACCTCTAATCAAGATATTAAAATATGGTGACTTTAGTGACTTTTTTGAGAAAAGTCACTAAAGTCACTATATTTTTAAGTTTTTATTTTTGATTTTAGGGTGACAATAGTGACAAGCCTCGAAACTGTCACTATTGTCACTCTGTTTTTCAGTTCTGTATTCTGTCCTCTGTCCTCTCGCTTCTGTCTTCTGGAATGTCACTCTGTTTTCTGATTTTATTTTATTGCTATCTTAAATCCAAGTGCCTCTGCTATAGTAACCCCCTCTGTAAGCCCTGTGCCTACGTCTTCGGGGCGGTGTGCGTCTGAACCTATGGTGACGACCTTCCCGCCTAAGTCTTTGTATAATTTCAGCAAATCTATGTCAGGGAATGTTTTCCCGTATTTTTGGCGCAGTCCGCTTGTGTTTATTTCTATCGCCTTTTGGTGTTTTATTACCTCGCGGAATGATTCTGCTATAGTGTCACGAAACGGGCTTAAGTCCGTTTTTCTTTTTGATTCGCCCTCTATATAACGCAATGTATATGTCAAATGTCCCAGTGTATCAAAGCCGCCCCATTTACAGAGAGTATATATTTCATTAAAATATTCATTTAGTAAATCTTGAAGCTCTTTATCCGAAAATTTCTTATAGTCGATAAATGCGAAATCCTCACGATTTTTGAGCTGATGGATTGAAGCTATCACAAAATCAAGGCGTTTATCCTTAATGATTTCGTCTGCTAAACCTAAATTCGATGTCGCCTGACCGAGTTCGACACCGCATAGAATCTTTATATCGCTGTATTTTTCTTTCATCAAAGTAGCTGACTGCATAGCTCTTTCAAAGGTTTCACCGTTATTGTAAGAATCATAATCATTATAGGGATTATCATAATGAGCTTCTGAAAACCACCTATTCAACTCTACATGGTCTGTAATCGCGTAAAGCGTTATACCGCGTTCTTTTGCTTTCAAAATCATTTCATCAGGCAGGGCTTCACTGTCAACCGAAACATTCGTGTGTGTGTGTAAATCTATCATAATAGACCACCTTTATAAGTATAATTTTTCTTATTTTACAATTAATATATCAATACAGATATTAAATTTTACTGTCGGTTCATTATTATAACATATTTTTTGCGTTTTGTATAGTCTTATGAAAAAAATTTAATAAATTTTGTGCAATTTTACTCTTTATTTTTTTAGTTAAATATGGTATGATAAACGCAATGTTTTTTTTATATTAAATAGGTATATAAGGACGGGTTGAAATATATGAAAATTCTTGCAGTAAACGGAAGCCCTCGAGAAGACGGCAATACGAAAAATATGCTTGATACCGTTTTGTCGGTATGTAAAAACGCGGGATTTGAAACAGAAATGTTTCAAGCGGGCGGGAAACCTGTTCGCGGCTGTCTGTCGTGCGGTTTTTGCGGTAACCACCCCGGGCAATGTGTCAATAATGACTGGGTTCAGGAAGTTTATGACAAAATGAAAGAAGCTGATGCAATTATTTTAGGTTCGCCCACATATTTCGCAGACCTCACAGCCGAAATGAAAGCTTTGATTGACCGAGCGGGTTACCTCTCAATGAGCGAGGGCGGGACGTTAAAACGCAAAGTCGGGGCGGCTGTTTGTGCCGTAAGACGTGCGGGCAGTATTCATGTGCTTGATTCAATTCAGCATTTTTTCCTGATTCAAGGTATGATTATCCCCGGAAGCACATACTGGAATTTGAGCCTTTCCTGTGTGCGCGGTGATTATGAGAAAGACCAAGAGGGTATTGCTACAATGGAGAATTTAGGCAAGAATATTGTTTGGTTACTCGAAAAGATTAAGGGGTAAATTATGATAGATTTTAACACCGATACCATATTCAAGCTTCACCCTGTCAAAGAAGAGAAATTCGACAAACTGCTTGATGAAATGCTCACAGACGGCGAATACATAGTAGAAGCCTTTAAAACCGTTCGTGACGGAGTGGTTTTTACAAACAAACGCATAATAGCCATAAATGTACAAGGCGTAACAGGGAAGAAGAAAGACTATACCACCCTGCCCTATTCAAAGATACAGGCATTTTCACTTGAGACAGCGGGGTTTGTTGACATTGAAAGCGAACTCCAACTCTGGTTCTCAGGGCTGGGGAAAGTCCGTTTTGAATTCTTAATCGGCAGTGATGTAAAGACGGTTTTCAGAACGATATCATCAAGGGTTTTGGAACATTGCTAACACAGAAATCAGAAATCAGAACACAGAGGTCAGATGTCAGAGGACAGAAGTCAGAATATAAAACTGAAAAACATAATGACTATATTGACAGTTTGCAAAGTGTCAATAAAGTCATTATAATTCCGAGATTCAAAAATCAGATTTTGCAGGGGCGATTCATTCTATGAAAGCAGTAATAACCGTTATCGGCAAAGACACCGTAGGGATTTTAGCGAAAGTCAGTGCTATTGCCGCTGAAATAAACGCGAATGTTATTGAAGTTACACAAAGCGTTCTTCAAGACCTGTTCGCAATGATTATGCTTGTAGATATAAGCGGCTTAAACGTGGATTTTACAGTACTTGTTAATCGTTTAAACGCCCTCGGCGAAACACTCGGGTTGAAAATCCACACAATGCATGAAGACATATTCAATGCTATGCACAAAATATAGAAGTTAGAGGTTAGAGGTGAGAAGTTAGATACAGCAAACGCGAGATGTAAGCTTTTATCTAAATGTTCATAATCTAACATCTAACTTCTAATATCTAACCTCTATGTTGGTGATTTAATGCTCAATCTAAACGATATATTAGAAACCGTCACAATGATTCAAGACGAAAATTTAGACATTCGTACAATCACCATGGGGATTTCACTGCTTGATTGTATCGACCCCGACATTGATATTGCCTGTCAAAAGGTTTATGATAAAATATGCAAAAAGGCGCAGAATTTAGTCAAAGTCGGACAACAGATTGAAACAGAATACGGCATACCTATCATTAATAAGCGCATAAGTGTTACGCCGATTTCGATTATTTCAGCGGGCTGTAAGACCTCTCCCGTAAAATTTGCCCTCACGCTCGAACGCGCCGCGAAAAATGTCGGCGTAAACCTTATCGGCGGTTATTCGGCTCTCGTTCAGAAAGGCTTTTCGGAAGGCGACCGTGAGCTTATTGAATCAATCCCCGAAGCCTTGGCTGTTACATCAAACGTCTGTTCCTCGGTTAATGTCGGTTCGACTAAAACGGGGATTAATCTTGACGCGTGCGCTTTAATGGGTAAAATCGTTAAACAGGCAAGTATTCTGACGCGTGACAACAAATGTTTCGGCGCGGCAAAGCTTGTGGTATTTTGCAATGCGGTTGAGGACAATCCGTTTATGGCGGGCGCATTTCACGGTGTCGGCGAACCTGATTGTATCATAAATGTCGGCGTTTCGGGACCGGGGGTTGTGCGTTCGGCTTTATCAAAATATAAAAATGCTGATATTACCGAAATTTCGGATATAATAAAGAAGACTTCATATAAAATCACACGTGTAGGACAGCTTGTAGGCGCAACAGCGGCAGAACGTCTCGGCGTTCCGTTCGGGATAGTGGATTTGTCTCTTGCTCCCACACCTGCCGTAGGGGATTCTGTAGCGCATATTTTAGAAGAAATCGGGCTTGAAAAATGCGGTTGCTTCGGGACTACGGCGGCTCTTGCTCTGCTCAATGACGCTGTTAAAAAGGGCGGCGTAATGGCTTGCTCGAAAATAGGCGGTTTGTCGGGTGCATTTATACCTGTTTCGGAAGACGCGGGCATGATTGAAGCGGCACGGTGCGGTTGTCTGACTTTAGAGAAATTAGAAGCTATGACTGCTGTATGTTCTGTCGGGCTTGATATGATAATTATCCCCGGGGACACCGACGACGACGTAATTTCAGCGATAATAGCAGACGAAGCGGCAATAGGCATGGTAAACTCCAAAACCACCGCCGTAAGAATTATCCCGGCAATAGGCATGAATGTCGGAGACGAATTAGACTGGGGCGGACTATTCGGCAAAGGACCCGTCATGAACGTAAATAAATATTCCCCGTCAAAATTCATACACAGGGGCGGACTTATACCGGCTCCGTTGCATAGCCTTAGGAATTAAAACAGAAGACAGAAGCGAGAGGCGTAGTTGCTACGCAACTACAGAGGACAGATTATGAACGCCTTGATTTTAGCTAAAATCAACATTTTCGATTCGCGGTCGAGCTAAGAAGCAGCCGTAAGTGAATATATTAAAAGCAAGAGTAAGACCGGACAGACAGCTTGGCAACCCCCACAGGGGGATGGGGGAGGGGGGTGTCGGGGGTGAGGGGGAAGGGGGCGGCGGGGTAATACCGCCGCTATAGCCGCCCCCTTCCCCCTTACCCCTGACAAAGTCATGCAAACGTGACATTCACGACATTCA
>JAISHV010000045.1 GCA_031262495.1 Ruminococcus sp. | reverse complement strand
CTATGGAACATATTCTCACTCGTTACCTACGATCATGCCACTTTCAGACACTGTGTTGCGTACACTTCCTCCTTTGTTCTAGTTTGCCACCTCCTTCTCGCCTCTCGGGGGGGGGGGGGGGGGGGGGGGGGGGCGCGGGGGGGCGGGGGGCGGGGTCACCCCCCCCCCCCCCCCCCCCCCCCCCCCCCCCCCCCCCCCTGACAAGTTCATGCAAACGTGACATTCACGACATTCATATTGACATTCATATTACATTCATCCGACATTCAAACGCGACATTCACAAAAGTAAATTTTTAGATTTTACAGCGTAGTAGGGGCGGGCGCCCCCGCCCGCCCGTACTATAAAAATGCTATGCCTTAAACGCACAAACTGCCAATTAAAAAAATCATGTGTTGTTCTAAAATAAAGTGTTTTAGAATATGCGGGCGGGCGGGGCGCCCGCCCCTACATTGGTATTATGAATTGTTCCACGTGGAACATTTCTAATCACGCAAAACCTTACCATACAAAATTTCACCCTTAAACACACAATTACGCCCTTTAGAATGTAATTTTTCCGGCTCTACAACCCATTTTTCGTCAAGGTCAACTTCAATCAGCGGAGGTTCATCAGTCAAACCGTAAATGTTCCGAGGATTTCTTGACATCAAATCTATGAGCTTTTCAAATGTAATTTCACCTGTTTTTACCAAATAAGTATAAGAAGCGGCGAACGCTGTCTCAAGCCCTATAACCCCATTCGGTGCGGTAATGAAATCTGCCTTTTCATTCGGCGTATGCGGGGCGTGGTCGGTGGCTATACAGTCGATTGTGCCATCTTTAATGGCTTCTACAACCGCTTTGCGGTCACTCTCGGTCCTCAGCGGCGGGTTCATGCGGTAGTCGGCATCAAGTTTTGTGATTTTTTCGTCGGTATATACAAAATAATGCGGAGCGGTTTCACAGGTTACCCGAACGCCGCGCTCCTTGGCTTCACGTATCATCTGCAAAGATTTTGCCGTTGAAACATGACAAATGTGGACAGCCCCATGAGTATATTCTGCAAGCTGAATATCGCGCATAGTGAGGAGTTCTTCCGACAGACGGTTCATGCCTTTTAAACCTAATGCGCGTGAAATTTCACCGTCATTCACGATACCGCCGTTTATAATATCAAGGTCTTCACAATGGTCGGCGATAAGCAAGCCGTATTTTTCGGCTTCGATAAAAGCCTCAAGCATAAGGCGATTATTTTTTACAGGTTTTCCGTCATCTGTAATAATTCTTACGCCGTTTTCTTTATATAGAGAGAAATCTGCAAGCTTTTCGCCCCGCATACCCTCTGTGATACAGGCGGCGGTATGGATTTTTACACGGGTTTTTGCCGTATTTATAAACTGAATAGTTTGCGCGTTATCGACAGGCGGGTTAGTATTAGGCATAGTGACAACATCGGAATAGCCGCCGTAAAAAGCCGCTTCGCTCCCGGTTTGAAGCGTTTCTTTTTCGGTAAATCCCGGGTCTCTGAAATGGACATGGAGGTCAAAAAAAGCAGGTATTTTCACGATGTTCATTTTTTACCTCCACCAAAAAGATTCAAATAGTTATAATACAAATATGCATTTAAAGAATTGATTAAATTTTTCCGAAACAACGGGCGACCGAGGGCGGTCGCCCCTACAGAGTTCTATTGTTCCGTAGGGGCGGGCGCCCTCGCCCGCCCGCACATCATTTCATTTTTTATTGCATATTAGTATAACAAAACGCCCATCGGGATTACTCCTAAAGGCGTTTGATTTTTGCAACCTCGTTTATTATAGCATATACGGAGGGGAATGTCAAGGGGTTTTGAAAAAAATCATTTTTTCATGTGAATGTCGCGTTTGAATGTCAGAATGAATGTCGTATGAATGTTATATGAATGTCTGTGAATGTCCGTTTGAATGTCAGAATGAATGTCATATGAATGTCAATATGAATGTCGTGAATGTCACGTTTGCATGAATTTGTCAGAGGACAGGGGGAGAGGGGGCGGCTATCTGAGGCGGTATTACCCCGCCGCCCCCTCTCCCCCTATCCTCCGACACCTCCCTCCCCCACCCCCCCTGTGGCGACATGGTGGCGGTCTGGTAGCGATTTTAATATTTTCGTTGACTACCTACGCGGCAGCGAATACCTCTTCTGTAGGGGCGACCGCCCTCGGTCGCCCGCACATTCTAAAAACTGTGCGGTTTAATGATAATCAAGGCGTTCATTATCTGTCTTCTGACTTCTGATATCTGATTTCTGTGTTGATTTCTGTGTTGTCCTCTGGTTTAACAAATAATGTCCTATTATTGGTGAAAATAACCATCCCGGGTTTAGCTCCGTTCGGTTTTTTTACATAGCGCGCCGTCACCATATCGACCGGTACTTGTGAGGAATTCCGGGCTTTGCTGTAGTAGGCGGCTGTCTCTGCCGCGAAAATAAGCGTACTTTCGGGCACTTCGGAGTTGCCGTTTGTCCGCAAAATTACGTGTGAGCCTGTGATATTTTTTGTGTGAAACCAAATATCCGTCTTTTCGGCAATTTTTGTCGTCAACAAGTCGTTCTGCGTATTATTTTTCCCCACAAGGATTTCAAAGCCGTCGGGCGAAATAATCTTTATCGGCGCGGAAAGCTTCGGGCGTTTTTTTAGAGTATCTTTCTTTGTCGGCTTCAAATAACCCTCGCGGGTGAGTTCCATGCGCAGTTCTTCAATCTCCGCTTCTGTCTCCGTGCGCGTCAGGGCATCAAAAACGCTCTCGATATAGCGGAGTTCGATATTCCCCTTTTTTATCTGTTCGTTCAAAATCCGCTCGCGGGTTTCCGCCTTTTTATATTCAGCATAGAATTTTTGGGCATTTTGCGGCGGTGTCAGGCGTATATCGAGGTCGATTGTCACTTGTGGGCTGTCTTCTTCATAAAAGTTTTCACAAACAAGCCGGCTGTCGCCCTGACACATTCGGTATAGATTCGCCGAAATCAAATCGCCCTTGGTTTTTAAGGCGAAACGTTTGCCACATTCTTCTATCTCAAGGGTTTGCGCTGAAATGCGCCCGCGTATGCGTTCTTCCGTATTAATCAGGAATTTATCTAAATCCTTTGAACGCTGTTTTAAGCGCACCGCCGTGTCGCGCTCAAGATAAAAATATTCAAGGAGCTCACAGGCTGAGGGCTTATTTATAACGCGCATCAAGTCGCCGTATTGTTTTATTTCAATAAATGTAAAATCTTTGAACAAGCCGTCAGGCGTTACCGTTAGGGACGGGGCAATTTCATTATTTTTCAAAGTTTCGGCGCATTTTTTAATTTCTTCAAATAAAATTTCCGGGTGTGAATCCGACAAATCGTCGTTGCCGTAAGCAGAGTAAATCCATTCACGCGCCAAAATCGGGGAAATGCCCTCAAAAATAGTTATCAGGCGTTTCGCGGTATCGCCGGACGTTTCATGTAAGCGAGTGAGAAAATCCGCAAACTCAAAATTTCTGAAATCAAGCCTATCGGGGCGCGGCGGCAGCTCATAAATCAGCCCGGGTAAGACCATTCTGTCGGCGAATGTAGAAACATCAATACGGCGCAGACTGTCAATGATTTTTCCGCCGCTGTCTATGAGGATTACGTTTGAATATTTGCCCATAACCTCACAGGCGAGGGTGAGGCGCGTGAGGTCGCCGAGTTCGTTTATTGCCTCAAAGTCAAAATGCAAAATGCGTTCAAGACCGGGCTGGCGAATGTTAACAAGCCGTCCGCCGCCTAAATGTTTGCGCATAAGCATACAAAACATAGGCGGCGAAGCGGGATTTTCGGGAGCGGTCTTTAGAAGCGAAACCCGTGCGGCATTGTGTTCAGCCGACAGCAAAAGCCTATGCACAGAACCGCCTTTGCGCATAGAAATCACTATAGTATCAGGGGTAGGCTCATTGATTTTATCAATACGCCCGCCGATTAAAACTGACGTTTCCGCCTTTACAGCGGAAAGGTAGGCACCGTCAAGAGACAATTTTAGTTTCCTTTTTTTTAGGGGCGAACTTTGTTTGCCCCTACACAGAAGACAGAAGCGAGAGGACAGAAGACAGATAGGCACTTCTACGCGGTGAGCATTGTGAGGTTCAGTAATACTTCCATCAGCGATACGCAGCGTTGCTGCCAGCCCTGCCGGGGCACCGGCTTAAATTTTTTCCACCGACAACGTCACAACTTCCCCGTTAATATTCCACTCCTCAATAAACCCAGCAGTTTCACCATATGTGAAATTTCGGGCTAAAACGTCTTTACCGATTTGAGCGGCGTTTTTCTTTATGATTTCGGTGATTTTGTCATTGCCGTTTACTCCGATTGTAATATTATCCATCACAACAAATCCGGCTTTTTTGCGCATGGTCTGGACCTTGCTGATTATCTCATTTACAAAACCCTCTTCAATGAGTTCCGGCGTAAGATTTAAATCAAGCACAACCGTTACAGCCCCGTCCGCACAGGCAAAATATCCCTCTTTTTGCTTTATATCAATAAGCAAATCCTCTGCATACAGTCTTGCTTCGCCGCTTTGGAGTTTCAGCACTAAAACACCTGTCGAATCCAGTTCCGCATGAGCGGCAGAGCCGTCAATTTCAGTAAGTGCCGTCTTAATTTCGCCGAGTTGCTTGCCGTATTTCGGACCTACTGTCTTGAGTTGCGGCTTGAATGAGTATGAAATATACTCTGCCGTGTTGTCGGTGAATTCTATAGCCTTGATGTTGAGTTCGTCTTTTATTATATCGGCGTAATCCAAACCGAGCGTTACTTCTGTTTTGATGTAAGCTTTTGAGAGAGGCTGGCGGTTTTTGACACTGCTGCCGTTTCTTGCAGCGCGCCCGGCGGTAACTATTTTCAGCACCATTTCCATCTGCGACTCAAGAGTTTCGTCAATTTGGTTAACATCAGCTTCCGGGAACAATGTTAAGTGAATACTTTCGGGGGCAGTTGTATCAAGATTGCATACCAAATTCTGATAAATTTGCTCCGTCATAAACGGTATCATCGGAGCTGCACATTTCGCGGTATTCACTAACGCGGTGTAAAGCGTTAAATATGCGTTAATCTTATCCGGCGTAAGTTCTGTTGCCCAAAAACGTTCGCGGCAGCGGCGCACATACCAGTTCGAGAGGTCGTCGGTGAATTTCTCCAGTGCCGTACAAGCCTCGGGAATACGATATCCTGAGAGGTTTTCGTCAACATCTTTAATCATCGTGTTCATCTTCGAGAGAATCCACTTGTCCATCAAAGTCAGGGTTTCGGGGTCGGCTTTGTATTTTGTTGCGTCAAATTTATCAATTTCTGCATATAACACGTAAAAAGCATAGGTGTTCCACAGCGTACCCATGAATTTGCGCTGTCCCTCTTTGACGTATTCGCCGTTCCATCTGCTCGGTACCCACGGGGCGGAATTGGTGTAAAAATACCATCTCACGGCATCAGCACCATAAGTTTCAAGTGCTTCAAACGGGTCAACCGCGTTGCCGTTTGATTTGGACATCTTCTGTCCGTCTTTGTCCTGAACGTGACCCATTACTATAACATTTTTAAACGGCGATTTATTGAAAATTAAAGTAGAAATTGCCATAAGCGAATAGAACCAGCCGCGTGTTTGGTCAACCGCTTCCGAAATAAAATCCGCCGGGAACTGCGACTCGAAAAGCTCCTTATTCTCAAAGGGATAGTGGTGCTGCGCAAAAGGCATAGCTCCGCTGTCGTACCAACAGTCGATAACCTCGGGTACGCGTGTCATTTCACCGCCGCATTTTTCGCATTTGATTTTGACCTTATCTATGAACGGGCGGTGCAGTTCGATATTGTCGGGACATTCAAACGCCTTTTGTTTGAGTTCTTCAATTGAGCCGATACAGTCGCGGTGTCCGCATTTACATTCCCAGATGTTGAGCGGTGTGCCCCAGTAGCGGTTTCGGGAAATGCCCCAGTCCTGAACGTTTTTGAGCCAATCGCCGAAACGCCCGATACCGATGTTTTTCGGGTACCAATTTACGGTTTCGTTGTTTCTTACCAAATCGTCGCGGACAGCCGTCATGCGGATAAACCACGTGTCACGCGCATAATATATGAGCGGCGTGTCACATCGCCAGCAATGGGGGTAACTATGCTCGAAGACAGGTGCGGAAAAGAGTTTCCCGTTTTCTTCTAAGTCTTTTAAAATGAGTTTGTCGGCATCTTTGCAGAACGTGCCGCCCCAGAGGGTTTCGGGTGACATATTGCCGTTTGAGTCAACAAGCTGAACGAAAGGCAAGTCGTATTTTTTGCCGACGTTCGAGTCGTCCTCGCCGAAAGCGGACGCAATATGAACTACACCCGTGCCGTCGGTGAGTGTTACGTAATTGTCACAGGTTACATAAAAACCCTTTTTATCGGTTTTGGCAAAATCCCAGAGGGGCAAATATTCTTTATACTCTAAATCGCGCCCTTTGAAATGCTGAAGTATTTCCGTTTCTTCGCCTAAAACAGCCGAAACAAGAGCCTCAGCCATATAATAAACGTAATCCCCCGCTTTGACTTTTACATAACTTTCATCGGGGTTAACACAAAGAGCCACATTTGACGGCAATGTCCAAGGCGTGGTAGTCCATGCCAAGATATAAGCTTCTTCATCTTTAACTTTAAAACGCACAATCGCGGAGCGTTCTTTAACGTCCTTATACCCTTGAGCAACCTCATGAGACGACAGCGGCGTACCGCAGCGCGGGCAATAGGGCACAATCTTAAAGCCCTTATAGAGCAGCTCTTTCTCCCAAATTTTCTTGAGCGACCACCATTCAGACTCGATAAAGGTGTTGTGGTATGTGACGTAGGGGTGTTCCATATCAGCCCAAAAGCCGACAGTATCGGAAAAGCTTTCCCACATACCTTTATATTTCCACACAGATTCTTTACATTTTTCAATAAAGCCCTCTATGCCGTAATTCTCGATTTGGTCTTTACCGTTTATCCCGAGGAGTTTTTCGACCTCAAGTTCAACCGGCAAACCATGCGTATCCCAGCCGGCTTTACGCGGAACGTACTGTCCTTTCATCGTATGAAAGCGCGGTATAATGTCCTTAATTGCGCGTGTCAGGACGTGCCCGATATGGGGTTTTCCGTTCGCAGTAGGCGGTCCGTCATAAAAAACATATTGGCGGTTAAGACCGTTTTTTTCGCAAACATCAGCGTGACAGCCGCATTCACAGCTTTTTTCAAATATTTTTTTGTCCTGCCAGAATTCGAGAATAGTTTTTTCACGCGAGACAAAATCCATGCTTGTAGAGACTTTACTATGCATTTTTATTCACCAAAATTTTTATAAATATTTTTCATTATATTATACCATAAATTTTATTAAAAAGCAAGAATTTTTTTCTGTAATATTTTTTACTGAAATTTTTTACGAGTTTTATTGCAAATATGAACAAACAATTAATTTACACAAAAATAAAAAAATTCACAAAAAAACACTTGAATAATTTTGTGAAATATAATAAAATATAATTTATGCGGGTGTGGCGGAATGGCAGACGCGTCAGATTTAGGATCTGATGTTAATTCGTGCAGGTTCAAGTCCTGTCACCCGCAGTCGGGCGACCCGACAGTCGTATCGCGATGGAAGTGCGTTAGAGATTCATTTATGCTCTCCGCGTAGGAGTAAAAACGAGAATAAGGTTAAACACAAAAATCTCATTACCGACTTTAAGTTAGTAATGAGATTTTCTATTCTTAATCTATAGCAGTGCTAAAGACATCAACACTAAAAGATATGATATTATTTTTTTCATTTTGACCTTTATGTTAGTTTAAATTTCTTCACCGTATCGGCTAAAGTCTTCGACTGGGAGTCGAGTTGTTCTGAGGCGGCGGCACATTCTTCTGATGAGGCGGTGTTTCGGCTTGTGATTTCGGAGACTTGTTCTAAGCCGTTGCTTATGAGCGAAATATCGGTTGCCTGACGTGACGCGGCATCGGCGATTTCGGCAATAAGTTTCCCTGTTTTATCTATCCCCGACGTAATCCCTGTGAGGGATTCGGCGGTTTTTGCGGCGATTACCCCGCCGAGTTCGGCTTTGGATATACTGTTTGCGATTAAAGAGGCTGTCTCTTTTGCGGCGGAAGCTGATTTCCCGGCTAAGTTTCTTACTTCATCAGCAACCACTGCAAAGCCTTTCCCCGCTTCCCCTGCGCGTGCCGCTTCAACAGCGGCGTTGAGTGCTAAAATATTCGTCTGGAACGCGATATCGTCAATAACTTTGATTACCTTATTAATATCAACCCCGGCGGCGTTGATTTCCTCAACCGCTTTAGTCATTTCTTTCATATTTTTATTGCTTGTATCGGCAAAGTTCGACATATCTTTTGAAAGAGCAGCCGCTTCTTTCGCCTTAGAAGCACTTTCGGCGGTATCGAGTGTAATTTCTTTAACCGAAGCTGTCAGTTCCTCAATAGTTGCGGCTTGTTCTGTTGCACCTTGTGCTAAACCCGCCGACTCAGCTGCGATTTGCGCCGCTCCCGAAGAAACTTGTACAGACGCGTCCTTTACACTCAAAAGCGTCTTTTTAAATGAATGTCTGAATGAATCCATTGATACGCCGATACTCTTAAAATCCCCGACAAATTCATGCGTATTTCTCTTGATGAAGTCGCCTGCCGCATATTGGTCCATAGCCTTGTCTATATCTTCGACATAATCGCGGATTTCACCGACGGATTTATTCAAAGCACCTGACAAAGCCCTTACTACACCGTCTTTTGAACGTGTGGTGAAATCTATCGACAAGTCGCCGTCTGCCAATTTTTCGCATTTTTCGCGGATTACACCGAGAGGACCTGTCACGCGGGTTTTTATGTAAATAAATGTTTCGCCGATAATAATTACAACGGCGGCAGCCATTATAATGAACAGCGTAATTACATTGTCAATAATTTCAAAATTCTCTGCTGAAAGTGTTGCCGACGACTCTTTATAGTCCGCAATATACTCGTCTAAAATGCCCACAAGGTTTTCAACACTCTTATTAACGTCAGAATGAAGCATTTCATTCGCAGCGGCGCGGTCTGTCTCTACAACCGCTAAAATTTCATCCGCCGAACCGTGAATATTTTTATGTATCTCCTCAACCGTGTTAAAGAGTTCTTTCAGTGTCGGGTCAACTTCCACCGCTTCAGAATAAATAAACAGCCCGAATGCGCATTTCGTGGGGTCTTTTTGAGAGGTAAATTCAGAACCGTAGTTCACCGAATCAGAGAGAGCGTTTATCCATTTGTAGTGTGCAGTCTCCGCCGACATAAGGCTTTGAAAGATTTCGTCATTCGCAGTAATTTTTTCACTGTTGCCCTTGATATTTTCCAGCGAAATAAATGTTATAACACTCATTGCCAAAACTGCTAAGATAATGATTACAAATCGCGCAATAATCGCGCCGTCAGCAGATTTCTTCATAGAAAACTCCATCCAATTCAGAGAGTGTGTCTCTTTTTGTCTCGTTTTGTCTTAAAAAACAAGACAAAAAAATGGTGAAAGTCTTGGACTTCACCATTAAAGCCGCTCTGAAATAAAAAATTTATACTATAATAAAAACAAGAATATTACAAGGACATTTTAACGCATTTAAGGGATAAATTCATTGTGATTTTGTGAATTTGCTGTAAATTTTATTTTGTTTTGAGAAAAAATTTTTTCATATTTTTTTCATAAGCCGGGGCGACCAAGTCGCCGGTTATTTCGCGATGGAAGTCTTTCAGAAAAATAAATATGCTCACCGCGTAGAAGATGCAATTAAGTTCTTCTACGCGGTGAGCATTTTTAATTCTACTTTACGGAATCGGTCACTATCGTTACTATCCCCGTCCGCTTAGTTTTGATAACAACTTCACCGTCAATAACTTCTGCCGCCGATTGATACCACTTTTTCGCCTTTGTATCGTAAATCAGCGCGTAAAGTTCTTCTCCTTCTTTGGCTTCAAAGCCTAATTTTTCGAGGTTAATTTTTAGTGTCGCTACAGTTCCCCAGCCGCCTTTTTGTGCCGTTTCAAATCCGCTTAAGATGCCCGGATTCCAGTGCTTTTTGATGTAGTTTTGAACGGTGTAAATCCGCGTTGTTTCAAAATATAATCCTGTTAAAATTTGTTCTGTTTTGTTGTTTATGGGCAAGCTTATACTGCCGACTTCTTCGCCGTCTGTCATTGATGTTAGGGCAAGTACAATTTCTGTGCCGTTTGCGGCTTTGACAAGCTTCTGAACTGTTGAAGCTGACAAACCTGTTGCGCCCTCGGGGATTATTATCGTAACGGACGGTTCGCCGTTTTTCTTGGCGATTTCCGCCGCCTTTTTCACCGCCGCCGCTGTCGCTTCCGAGTTTACAGAACCGGATTTATTCAGCCCTGCATCGACTGTTACGCCGCTGTCGGTGACTGTTACCGTTGATGTTATGCCTGTTTTTGAGGTGTATTTATTAGTTCCGCCGGGGTTGTAGCTCGGAGCGGGAGCATGATACGGGGTGTATGGGGGGATTTCGATTTTCGGGGCTTCCTGCCTTGTTATGGTAATAACATAATCGGTTGTACTGCCGTCTTCCGCTGTTACGGTGACTGTGAACGTATTCGCGCCGACTCCCAGCATTTTCTTGTCTAAATCGCCCGAAACCTCTGCATTTTTATTGTCGGCGGGTATTCCCGCCAATGTTGCGGTGCTTGTTTTATATGCGACCGTCATAGCATACGCCGTCCGTGACGGTGAAAAACCTGCTATGGTTTTGCCGTTAAATGTCAGGTCTGAAAGGGTTGCGTCTGTATTTCGTATATACGCGTTAATCGTTAATGCCGCTGAATCCGGGCTTACGAAATCGTTTGACGTTGCCGCAAGTCTCACGTAATACATTCCCGGCGCAAGCGGCGCAATTTCAGCTGATGAAGCCGTTACTTGCGTATAGTGGGCGTCTGAGATTTTTCTGTATTCATAAATTTTCGTATCGTCCAAGCCTTGAATTTCGCCGTTTTCTCCTTGGTAAGTACGTTCATCAACTGCCGTTAAATCTGTCGGAGCAGGCAGGCGGGCGGGGATAGAGAGTGTTTGTACCGCGCTGTCGGTTGTCAAAACATTGTCGCCTTTGGCGATTATCTGAATATCTTTCCCGAGCCAATTTTCATCAATATCCAAACTGCCGTCTACATCTAGTGTTATTTGAGTGCCGTCGATTGTGTATGTTGTTTCGCTTAAGCCGACGAGTTTTTCTTCATCAAAATCAATGTCAACTGCCGGGGTATCAAGAATTCTCAGCCACTGTGCATAAAGCGTTGTGTTTGCCGAATATGTCGTATTGGTTATAGTTGTAACCTCAGTGCCGCCGCTTGAAGAAGTATACCAGCCTGTGAAAACGAAGCCTGTCCGTGTCGGTGTGGGGAGTAAAATGCTTTCGTTATCGGTTGTTGCGTAGGTGTAAACTACATCGTTGACCGCATTTCCGTTTTGTTCATCAAGCGAAACTGTTATTTGATTCGGTGTCCACTGTGCGCTAATTGTTTTTTCACCGGTGTCTGTATTTGAAATGCTTGAGGGAGACCATCCGGCGAAAGTATAACCTGCTCTGCCGGAGAGCTGCGAGAAACTATTAATCCCGGTGTTATACAGATAATAAGTAGGGTTCGGGTTTGATGCGCCTTCAACATTGTTGTAGGTAATTACAGCACCGATTTCTGTGCGTTCTCCGTCTATTGAACCGCTTATCGTTGCGCCTTTTATGACATATACATTTTCAACCTTAACAGCATTTTTACCTTCAAGCATAAATGCGCGCCAACCGAGTGAGACCCTGCCGCTTGTTAAAAATGTAACACTTCTTAAATAGTAACATCTATGGAACGCATTGTTGGCGATTTCTTTAACACTATTCGGTATGGTTATCGCCGGCAACATATATACATTGTCAAATGCTCTGAAATTTATTCCTTCCAATCCTTCGTTAAGAGATATGGAAGTTACATTAGTAAAATCAGCAAATGCCATAGTATCAACAAGCTTTACTGTTGATGGTAAACTAATGCTTGTAATATGTCCGCTGACTGTACTAATGCAATCCCAGTTGTTAGATCTATTTGCCTTTCCTATGATGGTGACAGGCTTATTATCTATGTATGCCGGGAATGTGAGCGCACTGCTGAATTTTGAGCTATCTATCGCGGTAATTCTGACACCGCCGTATATGCTTTCGTCCTCAAAAGTATATCCGCTTTGCGTTGCTTGCTCACCCGTCATGTTTTGTTCCGCCGCCCTCACCGGCAAAGCCGTCACCGGCAAAACCAAAGCAATCAAAAAAACCGAAAAAAACAGCGCGAAAATTTTTTTGAATTTCATACAAGTTCCTCCAAAGATAATACAAAGATAAAATAGTGGGATTTTTTTAAAAGAATTCAGGGAAATGACAGCCTAAATACACGGGCGGGGGTTTCTTATATTTTTTATTTTAACACGTTTTTTGGGGTTTGTCAATATGTGAAATGACAAAATATGCTCACCGCGTAGAAGTACATACGTATCTTCTACGCGGTGAGCATTTATATTTTTCTAAGACACTTCCATCGCGATCTAACAGCGCGGTTGCCGCGCCGCCCGCCCGCGTAGAAGAAATAAGTCATTGCAGATTTTTGTATCTTATCCATTTCATACGGTATTCTTTTTCCATAAATTTATCAATTTTCGCCCAGTTACTGTTACTGCGAAGAAGCGCAACTTTGTCAAATATTACAGTATCATATTTATCGTTGCATATGAAGTCCTTGTTCATTCCGCCTGCGTTTGCAAAATCGCCGCGGTCAATAAGGTCGAGGGCGGCGCGTATATGATTGGCAACGTTCCATTTTTGATTTTCGTCAATAAACGGCACATCGCGGTCTCGTTCAACACCCCAGTCGCCGAAAACGCTATCTTCGCTTTCGCCGAAAGTGACATTTTTCCAAGCAAGAGCCAATTGGTGCCAATCTCCGCAAGTCTCAAGCGAACAGTTAAGGTTGAGCGCGTGTATGCCCGTTATATATCTCATAAAATCACGTCCTTACTCGTTAAAATGAATTCTGTAAATATTATACTACGTTCATTCCTAAAAGTCAATAAAAAAGCCGACCAAGTCGGCAGTTATTTCGCGATGGTAGTCTTTCAGAAAAATAAAAATGCTCACCGCGTAGAAGCACAAATGATTGTATCTTCTATACGGTAAGCATCTAAACTCCATATAAGCAGTTGCGAAGCAACTGAAATTCTGACTTCTGTTAGTATAAAACAAATAAGAATTATCAAAAACTTCTACGCGGTGAGCATCTTCAGACAACTGAAAAACTTCCATCAGCGATACGCAGCGTTGCTGCACTGCGCGGCGCCTCAGGCGCCTTGCGGAGGCAGGATTTGAACCTACGACCTTCGGGTTATGAGCCCGACGAGCTACCGTGCTGCTCCACTCCGCGTTATATAACGTTCTGCTTTTTTGCAGAACGTTATTATATTATATAATATTTAAGGGCAAATAAAAAGCACTTTTTATTAAATTTTAGTTAACATTTGGTGAACAGAACACAGAGGTCAACACAGAAGTCAGATATCAGATGTGAGATGTCAGATTGTAGGGGCGGATGTCCACATCCGCCCGTTTACGTAGAATTTTTTGTTTGCGGGGCGATGTGGACATCGCCCCCTACAGCAACATTTCTTTATTTACAGTTACAATCCCCAATGCATTGTGTCCACCCGAATTTGTCGGGGATTTTGCCCCACTGTATACCTGTGAGGGTATCGTAGAGTTTTTGTGAGATTTCACCGATTTTGCCGCCGTTTACGTCAATAACCTTGTCGCCGTATTTCAGTTCGCCGATCGGGGAGATTACAGCCGCAGTGCCTGTGCCGAATGCCTCTTTGAGAGTGCCTTTTTCGGCGGCTTCAACCACTTCATCAATTGAAAGTAAACGCTCCGAAACCTTTAATCCCAAGTCTTTGCAAATTTCAATACACGACATACGCGTTACACCGCCCAAAATTGAGCCTTGAAGCATCGGTGTAATTACCTCGTCGCCTATTACAAAGAAAACATTCATTGCGCCGACTTCTTCGATGTATTTACGGTGAACGCCGTCGAGCCACAACACCTGAATATATCCCTCTTTTTCGGCTTCGTCCTGAGCTTTCAGCGAAATAGCATAATTCGCCGCCGCTTTTGTGAAACCTGTACCTCCTACAACCGCTCTGACGTAATTTTTCTCGACAAAAATCTTAACAGGCTTAATCCCCTCAGGATAATAAGCCCCTGACGGCGAAAGAATTATCATAAAGAGCAAGTGGTGAGCCGGATGAACCCCGACAAACGGGTCTACCGCAATTATGAACGGTCGGATATAAAGCGACTCGTTCTCGCCCGTGGGAATCCAATCTTTGTCAATATCTACAAGGAGTTTCGTAGCTTCGATAGCGAACGCTTCATCAATTTTCGGGATGCAAAGGCGGTCGTTCGAGACATTCAAGCGGGCGAAATTCTTGTCCGGGCGAAACAGCGAAACTTTCCCGTCCGGGCGTTTATAGGCTTTTAAGCCCTCGAAAACTTCCTGCCCATAATGAAAACACATCGAAGCCGGGTCAAGCGGTATCGGCGCATAGGGCACAATCCGCGCATTATGCCAACCCTCGCCGGTGTCAAAGTTCATAATGAACATATGGTCGGTAAAGATTTTGCCGAAGCCGAGCGGCGTGCCCGGAGCGGGTTTGGTTTTGGGATTTTCGGTTTTGGTTACTTTGATTTCAAGCATTTTTGAGTTTCCTTTTTTTATATTTTTGATTTTTATTTTTTTATATTTTTTAATTTTAGCTTAGAGATAAGGTTTTCATAATCTATATTCTGTAATTTGAATTCTATACTCTGTATTCTTTGGTCACTTGCGGCGATTTCTTCATCTGTTAAAAGCTCTCTTCTGAAATCTTGCCACTCATCTTTTATATCGTTAAGATTCTTTTTCATAGGGTTCATAATCTGACCTCTGACTTCTGACCTCTAAATTTCTGTTATGTCTACCATTTCTATATCATCAATCGCCTTCCCCATGAGGAGGATGTCTGCTACGGCGTTTGCTGTGTCCATTGATGTGAGACAGCAGATTGAGCGTTCTACGGTTTTTCGGCGGATTTTTACGCCGTCAAGAGCGGGGAGACGCCCTTTTTTTGAGGTTGAAATTACATAATCTATATCGCCGCTGTCCAGTAAATCCATCACGTCGGGGTGACCCTCGCCTATGCGTTTTACGGTATTTGCCGCTACGAAATTTTTATTGAGGTATGTTGCAGTCCCGGACGTTGCGTAAATTTTATAACCCATCCTCTCGAATTTCTCAGCGCAATATACTACCTCTTTTTTGTCTGAATCACGCACGGAAATCAGTATACTGTCGCCCACTTTCGTGAATTCATACCCCGCGCCCACAAATCCTTTGAACACCGCATCCGCGTAGTCATGAGCAATCCCCAGACATTCGCCTGTAGACTTCATTTCAGGACCGAGTTCCGTGTCAACATCATGCAGTTTCCCGAATGAGAAGACGGGGACTTTCACCGCGATATATTCAGCCTTTTTATAAAGTCCGTCGCTGTAGCCTTGCTCTTTAAGGGTAATCCCGAACATGATTTTTGTGGCAACATCAACCATCGGCACGCCTGTTACCTTTGAAATATAAGGCACAGTCCGTGACGAACGCGGGTTTACTTCAATAACATAAACTTCACCCGCATATACAACATATTGTATATTTACCATACCGCGCACATTCAAGGCAAGTGCTAACTTTTTGGTGTATTCAAGAATCGTTCGGCGGCTTTTTTCTGTCAGTGTCATTGACGGATACACGGAAATACTGTCGCCCGAGTGAACCCCGGCGCGCTCAACGTGTTCCATAATCCCGGGGATTAATACGTCCGTTCCGTCGCAAATCGCGTCAACTTCAACCTCTTTGCCCATCATGTATTTATCAATGAGCACAGGGTTTTCAAGTCCTTGGCGCATGATAATTTCCATATATTCGACGATATCAGCCGCTTCATGCGCGATAATCATATTCTGTCCGCCGAGGACGTAAGAGGGGCGCATCAACACAGGAAAACCCAGTGATTCAGCGGCTTTGAGGGCTTCTTCGGTGTTCATGACGGTGTGACCGTCCGGGCGCGGGATTTCGCATTTTGTCAAAAGTTCATCAAACCGTTCGCGGTCTTCTGCGGCATCTATGGAGTCGGCGGGTGTGCCTAAAATATTCGCGCCGAGGTTTACTAAATGCTTTGTAAGCTTAATAGCCGTCTGCCCGCCGAATTGAACCACCACGCCGTAAGGCTTTTCGGTAAGCAACAGGCTTTCGACATCTTCTTTTGTGAGCGGGTCAAAATACAGCCTGTCGCCCGTGTCAAAATCAGTCGAAACGGTTTCGGGGTTGTTGTTACAGATAACCGCATCGTAGCCGAGTTCCTTGAGTGCCCATACACAGTGAACAGAACAATAGTCAAACTCAATCCCCTGCCCGATTCTTATCGGTCCCGAGCCGAAAACAATTACCGTTTTTTTGGATTTGTCGGTGTGTTCGGCTTTGAATGAAGCGGCTTCGTTGTCGTCGTCGTAGGTTGAATAAAAATACGGTGTCTGCGCGTCGAATTCTCCCGCACAGGTGTCAACCATTTTGTATACTGCCCGGCGGGGATTTTTTATCTCTTTACCGGATATTCTTTTAATAACATCATCGGTATAGCCGAGTTTTTTAGCTTTCAGATAGAGCTCATCGGTAAGTTCATCCGCCGCAAGGGATTTTTCAAGATTGACTAAATTTAAGAGTTTATACAAAAACCACTCGTCAATCATAGTAATTTCATGGATTTTATCGACTGAAATCCCGCGTTTGAGGGCTTCAAATACTACAAAAACGCGTTCGTCATCAACCTTTTGTAAATCCGCTTCAATTTGAGCATCCGAAAGTCCGGATAGTTTCTTCAAATTCAGCGTATCAAGTCCGAGTTCAACCGAGCGGACGGCTTTCATCATTGCCTGTTCAAAGGTTGTGCCGATAGACATAATTTCGCCTGTCGCCATCATTTGAGTGCCGAGCGTACGTTTGGCATAGACAAATTTATCGAAAGGCCATTTCGGGAATTTTAAGACGATATAGTCAAGAGCCGGTTCAAAACAAGCGTAAGTCTTGCCCGTGACGGCGTTTATGATTTCATCAAGCGTAAATCCGATTGCGATTTTCGCCGCAACTTTTGCTATGGGGTAACCTGTAGCCTTTGAAGCAAGTGCTGATGAGCGGCTTACACGCGGGTTCACTTCAATCACAGCATAACGGAAACTTTCAGGGTGCAAAGCGAACTGAACATTACAGCCGCCCTCAACTTTAAGCTCCGAAATTATATTTAAAGCCGCCGAACGGAGCATTTGGTATTCTTTGTCGGCGAGCGTTTGAGCGGGCGCGACAACTATAGAATCCCCCGTATGAACCCCCACAGGGTCAAAATTTTCCATTGAACAGACGGTGATTACATTCCCTTTAGCATCGCGGATAACCTCAAATTCAATTTCTTTCCAACCGCTGATACATTTTTCTATAAGAACCTGTGTAATGGGCGAAAGCCGTAAACCGTTTGTGGAAATATCAAGAAGCTCTTCCGAGTTGTAGGCAATACCGCCGCCCGTACCGCCGAGTGTAAACGCGGGACGAACGATTACCGGGTAGCCTATTTCATTTTCCGCATATTCCAAAGCATCCTGAACGGTCTCGACAACCTTTGAGGGAATACAAGGTTCGCCGATTTTTTCCATTGTATCTTTAAAAGCCTGTCTGTCTTCGGCTTTATGTATAGTGAGAGGGTCAGCACCGAGGAGTTTCACGCCCATTTCGTCTAAAAAACCCTCTTTAGCAAGCTGCATAGAAAGAGTAAGACAAGTCTGTCCGCCGAGGGTAGAGAGCAGACTGTCAGGGCGTTCCATGCGGATAATTTTTTTAATGACATCAAGGGTCAAAGGCTCAATATAAACCTTATCCGCCATAGTCTTATCCGTCATAATTGTAGCGGGGTTTGAGTTTATGAGTACAACCTCAAGCCCCTCTTCTTTCAAAGCACGGCAAGCCTGCGACCCCGCATAGTCAAATTCCGCCGCCTGTCCTATGACGATAGGACCGCTCCCGATTACCATTACTTTTTTTATATCAGTTCTTAAAGCCATTTAAGTTCCTCAGTTTTTTTAATAAACAATTACATTCACATTATATTATATCATAAGTTCTTAAAAAAGTCAAATACTATTTTGTGAACAATGTGGATTTGTGAATGTCGCGTTTGAATGTCGTGATGGATGTCTTGTGAATGTCGCGTTTGAATGTCGGATGAATGTCAATATGAATGTCGTGACTGTCACGTTTGCATGACTTGGTCAGGGGTAAGGGGGAAGGGGGCGGCTATAGCGGCGGTATTACCCCGCCGCCCCCTTCCCCCTCACCCCCGACACCCCCCTCCCCCATCCCCCGGCGGGGTTGCCAAGCTGTTCGGTTAAGTCATTCCCATCCGTTTAGTATATTCACTTCAAGCGGCTTTTTGTGATATCCGCGATTCGTGGATTTTTGATTTCAGCTAAAATCAAGGGATTCATTCTCTGTCTTCTGTCCTCCCTCTTCTGTCTTCTGTGTTGTTATCTGTGTTGCGCATTGCGCAAATATGGGCGCTGCTGAAATTGCGCCTGAAATACCGTCTTCGACTAAAACGGTAACAGCATACTGCGGTTTATTAGCAGGGAAAAACCCCGTAAACCATACATTAACCGATTCTTCGCCGTCTGATTTTATAATGCCGGTTTGGGCGGTTGAAGTCTTTCCGGCGGCAGAAGTCAGGCGCGGCAACCCTGCCCGGGTGTTTTGAAGCAGAGTGTCGCGCATACTGAGCGTCAAAAATTTTGCGGTTTCTTCACTCATAACACGTACGCCGCCGTTTTCGGGATAATTTTCGGCGATGCCGTCAGTCATAACCCCCTTAACAAGCCTCGGTTCCGGGAGAATACCGCCGTTTGCTATAGCGGCGGTGAAGCGGCAAATTTGCAGAGGGGTTGCGGTGAGTTTGCCCTGACCGAATGAAAGATTTGCGCGTTCGGCGGGAACAAGGAGTTCATTATAGCTCGGTACATTACCGGCATCCCCGACGATACCCGGAGCAAGTATTGATGATGAGCCGAAACCGAATGTTTCTATTCTGTTAAGATATTTTGTTAAACTGATATCACGCGCTAAAGCGATGAAAAACGGATTGCATGACTGAATAACAGCTTCGCGGATATCAATTTGCCCGTGTCCGCCCCAACTGTGGCAATTGAATATTTGCCCGTCAATATCAACTAAACCTCGGCAAGTATAGGTGTATTCAGGCGAAATGCCTTCTTCGAGTGCTTCTGCAACAGCCGTCAGTTTAAAGACAGAACCCACGGCGTAGCTTTCCATTACCCGATTAATAAGCGGCGCGTCAGTGTCATCCAAAACAGCCGCTATATCGTTGACATTAAACCGCGGGAAACTTGCCGAAGCTAAAATATCGCCGTTTTTTACGTCCATTATAATTACAGCACCCTTTTTCAGTCCGTTTTCGGCGGCAACATCTTCGGCGATTTTCTGAAAGTCTTTATCAATGGTTAAGATTACGCCGGAATCTATATCGCTTTTGATTTCTGTTTCAGGCGGCGTACCGAGAAGGACACCCCCCACGGCATCAACATTAAAGGTAATCTTATTTATGGCACTGTCGGCGCGCAAAAGGTCGTTATAAGCCTTCTCAATGCCGTAAACCCCGCCGCTCTCATTACTGTAACCGATAATATGTTCAGCCGAAAGATTGTCGGGTACACGTTTATATGTCTTAAAAACCGTAAGCGTACTGTTTAAAGCTTCGGCGCTCACTGCGCATAAAAACGGGGAATTGCCGCCGCTGTTTAAGGCTTCACGGTTATTGATGTAGGGCTGGACGGTTTTAATATCATCTGTCTGCGGGTTGATTACAGCATAGTAAACGGCTTCGGTGTTTGTAAAACTTTGCCCGCTGCGGTCGTAGATATTACCGTATGCCGCAGAACTTGAGAGGGTAAATTTCCCTCTGTCGGCAGAAACGGCGGCAATATCATCTCCGTTAGTTAAATCATAAAGTCTGGCTGAAATAAACCCTCCGGCTATGATGAATACAGCCGATAATGCTGTGATTTTATGAGAAATTTTAATTCTTTTCATTTTCAAACTCGGTTAATCGTTGTAAAATTTTTCTATAATAATATTGCCCGAAATTTGTAAAAATAAACCGTAAATATTTTTAAAAAACAGGACAAAACTATATAGAGAAAAAAATCAGAGACCGGAGGATAATTTTATGAAAATTACAGCAGTATTTGACAGTATTGACACCGCAGATGTAGTAGCAGCGGCTCTCCGACACCGTATTCCGGGCATGGTAGACATAGGTGTTTCGCCCCCCGAACTGGACTATCACGGCGGTTATACAAATATTCAGGCGTTTTCGCCTCAATTTTCAGGCGGCGTAGGTTCTCCTGTAATGTCAACCACATTTATTACAAATGACACAAATCAACCCGACACCCTAAGCAAATCCTGTTCCCTCTCTTTAGTATGCCGAAAAGAAGATGCCGCTTTAGCAAAACGCATTATGATAGGCTACGGCGGCAGAGACTTGAAAGGAACATAGAGGTTAGAGATTAGACGTTAGAAGTTAGATTATGAGAGCCCGGTTTTCATCCAAAACCGGGTTTTCGTTTATTCTAACATCTATTCTTACCTCTAACTTCTAACATCTATGTTGACTTTTTAGATTATCTATGGTACAATAGAAACACAATAAAAAGAAAAGAGTTAAAAAATGCACCTCTATATTGACGGCAATTCTATTATGTACCGTGCTTACTACGGTATAAAGGCACTTGCAACTAAAGACGGGGTTTATACAAACGCCGTTTTGGGGTTTTTAAATATCTTTATGAGTATTTCAAAAGAGATTAACCCTGACAGGGTTGTCGCCGCATTTGACCGCAAAGAACCTACGTTCCGCCACTTAGAATATGCCGAATATAAAGCGGGCAGGAAACCTATGCCTCAAGAACTAATAAGCCAAATGCCGCTTATAAAAGAAATTCTCACCGCTATGGGGATAAAAACCCTCGAATTTCCGGGCTTTGAGGCTGATGATATCCTCGGTACACTGTCGCGCCAAGCCGAAGAAAACAGTGCGGAATGTGTTATACTTTCTGGCGATGCCGATACATTTCAGCTTATTGATACCCATACCCGCGTCTTTAAACCGAGTAATAAAGGCGGCTTTGAAATCTATGATACAGAGCGTTTCACATCAGAATACAGCTTCCCGCCTGTAAATATGATTGACCTCAAGGCATTAATGGGGGATGCTTCGGATAATATCCCGGGTGTACGCGGTATCGGCGAAAAGACCGCGAAAACCCTTATTTCGGAGTATATTACAATTGAAAATCTCTATAAAAATATAGACAGTGTCACTCTCGGCAAAGCTTCACTCCAAAAACTCAAAGACGGGCAAAGCGATGCCGAAAAATCAAAATGGCTTGCAACCATAAACTGCTCAGTACCCGGTGTAAATCTTTCGGAAATCACACCGCCCGTCACCGACACAGAAAAGCTTTCCGAAATTCTTACCCGCCTACAGATGTTTAAAACCCTCGAGAAATTAGGGGGAAAGCCTGTTATTTTAAAAGAACCGGAAACTGAAACGGAAACCCCGGAGGTAAATTACACCATATCAGATTTCAGGGAAATAAAAGAGGTTTCATATTTCCTTTTTGACGGCGAAACATTGCGTGTTGCCGCCGGTGACAAATTATGTAAAACCACAAACACGGCTGAAATAAAAGAATACTTAGAATCAGAGTATGAAAAAATCACATTCGGGAGTAAAAACGTTTATAAATACGGCTTTGAGCATAATATTATTGTTCGTGATATAACCGCCGATGTAAATCTTTCGGGATATCTCCTTGATACAAACGCCGCTGAATATACAATAGAAAAACTCTGTGCCGCGTATAACACCCGCTACAGAACAGATGTTCCCGATGAATATAAAGACACGGCGTCGCTTCCGGCTATAACACAAAAGCTAAAAAGCGGTATAGAAAATTCGGAAATGAACGGCGTTTTAGAAAAAATCGAACTCCCATTGTCCGAAACTTTGGGATTTATGGAGTATACAGGCGTTTGTGTTGACGGTGACGGAATACGCGAATTCGGCGTTGAGCTAACAGAACTCTGTAAACAAAAAGAAGCCGAAATATACAAAATCGCAGGCGAGCAATTCAATATTTCATCTCCCAAGCAAGTCGGTGAAATACTCTTTGAAAAAATGGGATTGCCCCACGGTAAAAAGGGAAAAAACGGGGCGTATTCCACAAGTATTGACGTTTTGGAAACACTGCGAAAATACCCGCCTGTTGACGATATCTTAGAGTATCGTACACTTTCTAAACTCAATTCTACCTACGTAGAGGGTTTACTTAAATGTATAAAACCTGACGGGCGTATTCACTCGACTTTCAACCAAACAGAAACACGCACAGGGCGCATTAGCTCTGTCGAACCGAATTTACAGAATATCCCTGTCAGAACCGACTTAGGGCGGCGTATGCGCAAATTCTTTACAGCCCCGGACGGGAGCGTTTTGATTGATGCGGACTACAGTCAGATTGAACTCCGTATCTTAGCCCATATGAGCCGTGACGAACAGATGATTCAGGACTTCAACAGCGGGGTTGATATACACACCGCCGTTGCCTCACAGGTGTTCGGTTTACCCGCCGAGATGATTACAGCGGGCATGAGGCGAACCGCCAAAGCCGTGAATTTCGGTATAGTTTACGGTATAGGCGCATTCTCACTGTCAAAGGATATAGGCGTTTCAGTCAAAGAAGCCGAGAAATATATTAATAATTATTTTAATAAATACAGCGGTGTAAAGCGTTTTATGGACGACACCGAACGTTTCGCCGAAGAAAATCATTATGTAAAAACCCTCTACGGCAGAAAACGCGAAATCCCGGAACTCCTGTCGGCGAATAAGAATATCAGAAATTTCGGCTTGCGTGCGGCGCGGAACGCCCCCATTCAAGGTACGGCGGCGGATATAATCAAAATCGCAATGGTGAAAGTTTTCAACACGCTTAAAAATGAATGTCCAACCGCGAAACTTATTCTGCAAATCCACGACGAATTGATTTTAGAATGTCCCGAAAGAAATGCAGTACAGGCTTCAAAGATTTTAGGCGAGCAGATGGCAAACGCCGCGAATTTGGATGTACCATTGATTGCAGATGTTCACTGCGCTAAAACGTGGTATGATGCTAAAGAATAATTCATAATTTATAATTAACAATTTATCTATTGACAAACAATATGATATAATGTATAATATAAGTATTAACCTTGTGAAACACTGTGAGAGGTGAAATCTTGGACAAAGAGCAATTTTTAAAAGAACTTGAAGACTATTTAGCGGTGTTAGACCCTGAAAAACGCGATGGCGCATTGAAATTCTACCGCGAATATTTCGATAAAGCGGGTGATTCAAACGAACTAAGCGTTATCTTAGAACTGGGCAACCCCTATAACTTAGCCAAAAGCATTATAGCAGAGCGTTCAACTCCGCTTGAAAAAGGCGCGAATTCGGGCATACGCACAGCCGTCCCCGAAAATCTCTTAACGGCGGAAGAAATTTATCCGTCGGCTGTTTCAGAAAAGCCGGAAACGCCTGATATAAACGCAAATGAGATTTACCCGATGCGGCAAAAGGTACAGGAGAATTTCGCCGACAGGGCGGAAATTTTCCCGGATAAACCCGCCGTTACTTATCATGAACCCGATTTTATCCCCAATGTGAAAAATGCCGAAAAGGGTAAAAATATTTATACGCCGCCCGCGTATCATGCGTATCATCAGAATAACAAACAAAAAACGAATACCGGAAAAACGTCCGGCGCGAAGGTCTTCCTTATTCTTGCGGCAATATTCGGCGGATTGATGGCATTTTCATTTTTTGTGAATATTTTGGTGGGCGCAATCGGTTTCGGTAATACTTACGTTGAAGAAGCGGCAACAGCTTTCATTGACGGTTTTAATGACGGTTATTACGATGAAATGCCGCCTATGGGACTTACAAAAGTAGATTTTGCCGCCCCGATAAGCAGCGTTCAAATAAATGCAGTGAATTGCGATGTAAGTATTGAACATAACAGTCAGTCGTATATGGAATACTCGTCGGAGGTGGATTATACATTCGCAGAAGGGGTTTTAACTATAGATGTAGAGGGCATGGATTCAGAAGTGAATTTATATCTTCCTACAGTCCATGATATGGATATCTCTTATGTTAACGACAAAGATTTCGCCGACTTAAGGCTTTATGGGTTTACTATAACGGGCGGTTTACAGCTTGATGCCGTGAATAGTGATTCTGTAAATTTAAGTTCGCTTGCCGTTTACGGTTATGCAGATATTTCTGTTGTATCGGGCGGTCTGTCGATGTATGATACGGCATTTTATGACAATTTAAATATAGAAGCAGTTTCAACATGGTTAAACTTCAACGGACTGACACTCGGTCCCGAAACAACTATAGGTAATGTAGGCGGCTCGGCGGAACTGAATATCAACGGGCATATTGACGATTTCGTCACAAAAGGTTTTGACAGAATTACACAAGATGATTCTGTTATTATTAATCCCCCTGATACAAACGCAAGCAAAACCCTGACATTAACAACAATAGGCAGTGACGGCGATAACACTGTAAATTTTTATTCACAAGATTAAGTTGTACTTTGTACAAGTACCCTCCGAATATAATATATTCGGAGGTGTTTTTTATGAAATACACATTTTCAGACATACGCGGAAAAGAAGTTATAAATCTTCAAAACGGTGCAAGAATAGGTTATGTTGATGACCTTGAGATGATAAATGAGGGCGGTTTGTGTCACGTAACAACGCTCATTATCTACGGCAGAAACAGGCTTTTCGGGCTGATGGGGCGTGAAGACGACCTCTATATAAACACAGAGGATATTGAACTTATCGGAAAGGACACTATTTTAGTAAGAACAGAAGACCACACAGAAGTCAGAGGTCAGAGGTCAGAAGTGAGATTCTTGGGAACTGCTGTATATCCGCAATATGAGTTATAAAGTTTCATGAGTTATAAAGTTTTTGTATTTCACTTGACTTTTAGAGAATAATATGCTATCATATTTTACATAAATTGTTCTGAAATTTAATGGGAGTTTTATGCAACCATTTAAACTCAAACCCGCCGTAAAAAATTACTTATGGGGCGGCAAAAAGCTTGGCACTGATTTTAATAAACACAGTGAAGAAGAAACAATCGCCGAAAGCTGGGAACTCTCCTGTAACCCCGACGGAGAATCTACAATTGTCGGCGGTGATTTTGATGGTTTTACACTCTCAGAATTTATAAAGCGAAACGGTAAAGCTCTTCTCGGCAAAAACTGCGCTAAGTATGATATCTTCCCGATTTTGATAAAATTTATTGACGCTAAAGAAAACCTGTCAATTCAGGTTCACCCGACTGATGAATATATGAAAAATCACGGCGGCGGCTACGGTAAAACCGAACTGTGGCATATTTTGGACTGCGAGCCGGGTGCTTTGATTATTTCGGGGCTAAAAAGCGGCGTTACAAAAGACGAATTTGCCGAAGCGATAGAGAATAATACGTTGCTCGACTGTGTAAACTACGTTCCTGTCAAAAAAGGCGATACTGTTTTTATTGAAGCGGGAACAATTCACGCGATCGGAAAAGGTATTCTGCTTGCAGAGATTCAACAGAATTCAAACACTACATTCCGCGTTTATGATTACGGCAGAACGGGTTCTGACGGACAGCCGCGTCCGCTTCATATAAAAGAAGCACTTGAAGTTATAAATTCAAACGTGTCAGAAAAATCTCTTACTACATCATTAACCGGGTCAGACAGAAATGTGGGAAATGCGGAAGAATTTTTAGGCGCGTGTGAATATTTCAGTGCTTTGAGACTGAACATAAAGGCAGAAAACTTTTTCGCGGGGAGCGATACGTTTTTGAGCCTCTTAATTATAGACGGAGAGGGCGAATTGACATATCTTGACTTAAAAATGCCGCTTTATAAAGGCGACAGCATATTTATCCCGGCAGGGTGCGGTAAATTCTCGATAAACGGTGATTTGTCACTTATACTTACGTCAGTTGAGTGAATTTTTCAGAAGAAGTTAAAAATTGTAAAAAGGTAAGAAAACATGAAATATTACATCGGCATAGACCTCGGCGGCACGAACATCAAAGCCGGGGCAGTAAATGAAAATTACGAAATTCTGTCAAAAGTCTCGGCAAGAACTCACTCACACCGCCCGGCAGAAGAAATAGCCGCCGATATGGCACGTTTAAGCATTGAAGCCGCCGAGAAAGCGGGGATTTCCATTGATGATGTAGAGTGGATAGGTATAGGTACGCCGGGTATCGCCGACAATATAAGCGGCACAATCCCCTATTCAAACAATTTGGGATTTAAAGATGTTCCAATGCGCGAATATATAAACCGCACTATAAAAAAGGATGTCTATATAGCCAATGATGCCAATGCGGCGGCGTACGGCGAATATTTAGCGGGAGCGGCGATGGGTGCTGCCGACGCTGTTTGTATTACACTCGGGACCGGTGTCGGCGCGGGTGTAATCATAGACGGTAAAATCTTCACAGGGCGAAATTTAGCCGGAACCGAAATAGGTCATATGGTTATTGACCCGAATGGCAGACGCTGTACTTGCGGCAGAGACGGCTGTTTTGAGGTTTTTTCCAGTGCTACGGGACTTATTGAAATGACAAAAGAGAAAATTCGTGAATTCCCCGACAGCCTGATAGCCCGCTATGCCGAAGAAGACGGGCACGTTTCGGCGCGCCACGCTTTTAATGCAATGAGAGCAGGAGACAAGCCCGGGAAAGATGTAGTAGACTGCTATATTAAATATTTAAGTATCGGTATTGCCAACGTAATAAATATTTTTCAACCCGATATACTCTGTATCGGCGGCGGTGTCTGCAACGAAGGCGACCCGCTGCTTATACCCCTGCGCGAACAGGTAAAAGAACAAATCTACACCAAAATGCTCGAAAAAAACACCGAAATCCACGTAGCCAAACTCGGAAACGACGCCGGCATCATAGGAGCAGCGTTCTTAGGGAACACAGAAATCAGAGGTCAGAGGTCAGAAGTCAGAACAGAGGTCAGATGTCAGAAGACAGAGGACAGATAATGAACGCCCGGATTTTAGCTGAAATAAAAAGACAGCGAAGTGCGGATTAGTATAAGTAGTTGCTTAAAGATAATACCCTACCCGGGTGGCGTAAGACTAAGCAGACAGGTGAGAAGCGGCGCAGGGGGTGTGGGGGTTGGAGGTGTCGGAGGATAGAGGGAGAGGGGGCGGCGTCACGCCTGCCACGATAAATAGCCGCCCCCTCTCCCTCTGTCCCCTGACAAAGTCATGCAAACGGACATTCACAGACATTCAAACAAACATTCATAATGACATTCATAATGACATTCAAACGCGACATTCAAATATAATGAAAAATTTACGATTAAAAATCCCTATAATAAAAAAATGAACAAAAAATTATCCAAAGCCCTACTAATATTTACCCTTCTTCTCACCGTCGGCATAATCATTTTAACAAATTATTCTGGCGGGCGAATGAAGACGGCGGACAAGTTTTTTGATGCCTTGTCTTCTGATGATATAGCACTTTTTGAAAAAACTACCTCATTGAATTTTGATTCATTGAAAAAAGCCATGTTATCTGCCTCCGGGTTTACAACCGCCGATGAACCTAAATTTGAGGTTTCTTATCGCGGTAAAACCACTCTTTCTGATGAAATTTATACGGTTTACGTGAAAATTACTGCCTTCGATGATGAGCGAAGCCGTGTTTTTGACAATGCTTTTATGTCACTAGAAAAAAACGGTTCTTTTTCATGGAGAGTTACAGGCATAAAAGGCATTTGAAAAGAATTAGATTAATAAAAATTAACAGGATTTAAAAAAATGAAAATTGATTTTTCAGGCGTAGATTTTTTAAAAGCATTGGCACAAAATCTCCTTGATTTTTTGCCGACGCTTTTTATTGCACTCATTGTCTTTATAATCGGAATTCTTTTAAATAAACTCATTTTCAAAATAATCGGGCGCGGAATGAGGCGCAGTAAACTCGACCGCACCATAACTTCATTCGTCCAAAATGTCGTACGCGTATTGGCGTATGCCGTGATTTTGGTAATTGTTCTCACCCTGCTCGGAATACCGATGAATTCGATTATCGCCGTGATTGCTTCTGCCGGGCTTGCTATCGGGCTTGCTATGCAGAGCAGTCTATCAAATGTCGCAAGCAGTCTGGTTATACTTTATTCAAAGCTGTTTAAAGCGGGCGATTTTGTCGATATCGGCGGAAACGCCGGTACTGTAGATTCTATCGGGCTTTTTACAACAAAACTCGTTATGGTTGATAACCGCGTAATGTATATCCCGAATACGACTGTCGCGTCCGAAGTTGTAATAAACCACACCACACAGGATAAACGCCGCTTAGAGTGGACTTTCAGCGTTCCCTATCGGTCTGATGTAAAGAAAGCGTTGGAAATTATTTCTGATATTTTAAAATCTGATAAACGCGTTTTCGCTGACGGTATTTTTGTCCGTATTACGTCACTCGGAGAAACTTCACGTATCGTTACAGCGCGGGCATTTACTTCAACTGACGAATATTGGAATGTTAATGCCGATATTTTAGAAAAAATTTCCGACAGCTTCGATGAAAATAACATCTCTCTCATTGCCGAGACCGCTGTCAGACAGGTTAGCGGTGAAATATGAACAAATCTTAAATTTTAAATTATGTCTAATTTATAAAAATCAAAATAATAGAAATATTAATTCTTAAAAAAATATATAAAAAATACTCTAAAACTGCTTGACATAGAGAGAAAAAAGCGTTATAATAGTTATGTCTAAATTTATAAAGAAATAGTAATTGCTTGATTTACTAATATATTCAACCGGGAGAAAATAATGGAACTTATTACTGTTGACAAGGCGAAATGTGTCGGATGTAACGTGTGTATACGTACTTGTCCGTCAAGGGATGCTAACCGTGTTACAGTGACCGACGAGGGCAAATTTGTAACAGAAGTTGATTCTGAGAGCTGTGTTATGTGCGGTGCGTGTATTCGTCACTGCGTTCACGGCGCACGTTCGTATATTGACGATACCGAAGCCTTCTTAAATGAAGTTGCAAATGCTGCGAAATTTGTCGTAATCGTATCGCCCGCTGTAAAAGCCTCTCAGCCTGAGATGTGGCAGGGTATGCTTGACTGGCTTCGCTCACAGGGTGTTGTGGGTATCTATGACGGTTCGCTGGGGGCAGATATTTCAACGTGGGTATATACAAAATATCTCGAAACTACCAAAAACAACAAAGGGCTTGTCAGTGCAACCTGCGCTTCACTCGTAGACTACATAGAAAAATATAACCACCTCATGCTTGATAATCTCATTCCGATATGGGGTCCTGAGGTGTGCGAAGCTATTTACCTGCGCGAAGTGGTTCATGTGCCCTATGAAATTGCAGTGCTTTCGCCCTGTCCCGCTAAGAAGGTTGAATTCCTTGATTCTGAACAAATAAAGTATAACATCACAGTTGACAGACTTTGGAAACACATTCAGGAAAGCAAAGCAAAAGTAAGAGCTACTACCGCCTCGGACGTATTATACAAATTTGATGATATACAAGGTATTATGGGCGGCATATATCCGCGTTCCGGCGGGCTTCGCGATAATATCTGGCTTCACGACCCCGAACGCAATATAGTATCAAGCGACGGCGAACGTACATTCCATGAACTGGATCTCTACGGCAATATGCCGAGCTATAAACACCCCGAACTCTTTGATGTACTCTGCTGTCCGAGCGGTTGTAACGCCGGTGTGGGAACAGGTTTTACCGGAGATGTATTTGAAATAATGACGGTGATGAAAGACGTTGAAAACAACGCCAAATCACGCCGCACATTTATAAAATCCTTCCTCGGCAACCAAAAACCCGCCGATGCCCAGCGCAAAGAATTCGACGAGAAACTTGAATATAAAAAATTCCTCCGCGAGTTTAAAAAACAACGCCGTCCGTCACTTACTCCTACAAAAGCAGAACTTGACGAAGTATTTACGGCAATGGGCAAAGAAACCGAAGCACAAAGAAACTTCAATTGCCATTCATGCGGCTATGATACGTGTACAGAAATGGCGGGAGCAGTTCTGCGCGGACTTAACCTCAAAGACAACTGTATCGTGTATGCAAAAACAATGCTGTCGGGTGAAAATGAACACCTTGAAGATAAAATCGACGAAATCAACAATGTTTCCGAGACAGTTTCAACATTCGCCGAGAAGCTTATGGCTGATATCGAGAGTATTTACGCCGCTCTCTCCGGCATTGACCGCAACCACGAAGAATCAGATAAATATGTAAATATCATTATCAGTATTCTGACCAAGATAATTGATATGTGCAGGGCTTCAAGCTCTATCGAAAGACAGGATTTACCGACTTTAATCAATACATTGACGACACTCCAAAATGCTCTGACAAAACTCCGCGAGTCCTTTACAACCACAGTAACAAATTCCGGTGAAATCAGAAATTCAATGAAAACGGTTGCCGATTCGGCAGTAGCGTTAAACTCGCAGGTTCACGAGCTTATAATTGCATTACAGTAACCAATTCAGATGAACAATGCAGAAAAAGATTGCGGGTTCACGTGATGATAACAAAGTTACAGTAAAATTTACCTTTAGGAGCAATTTTTATTAAAAAATTGCTCCGCAGTTTTAATTAATTTCAGTAAAGGGTTTTTAAACGATTGAACATTATCTTCGACATGGACGGCACGCTTATTGACAGCACACAGGCTTGGATTGATGCAGATATAGAATTCGGCGAACAAAACGGGTTTCGGTATACAGAGGTAATGTATGAAACTGTTAAAACAATGAGATTTCACGATGCCTGCCGATATCTCTGCAAATTTTGCGATTTAACACCCGAAAAAGCCGCAGAACAGTATTTTCTTCTGCTTGAAAAGAATTACCTTAAAAGCCCGCTTATCAAAAATGCATATGAGTTTGTAAATAATTGTTATAAAAGCGGAATAAAGATGTGTGTACTTACGTCGGGCATACGCCGTTTGGCACAGGCGGCACTCGAATTCTACGGAATGTATGAATTTTTTGAATTTGTCGCGGCGGCGGACGAACTGAAAATTGATAAATCACAGCCGGAAAGTTTTTTAAAATGTTGCGAGAAACTCGGTTCAGACCCTCGCGAAACCCTCGTTTTTGAAGACAGTTTTTATGCCGCAAAGGCAGCACATGATGCCGGATGTATAGTAATCGGTATGGAAAACCCCCAACACGCAGATGAACTGAGTGAAATGAAGAGCATTTCATATAAAACCATACGTGATTTTGAAAATTTTGATATTGTTTCGTGCTTTCAGCCGGCATAAGCTGTAATACTATCCAAATAATAATACGGAAATTGAAAATTTATGATTTTATCAATCGGAATGATTGTCAAAGATGAGATTTCACATATTGAAGATTGTCTGAAAGCACTGAAACCGCTCACTGAAAGCGCAGACAGCGAACTGATTATAGCCGATACGGGTTCAAACGACGGGACTGACAAAATAGCCGAACAGTATGCCGATATATTCATTCGTATTCCGTGGGAAGATGATTTCGGGGCGGCGCGGAATGAGGTTTTAAAGCGCAGCAGCGGCGAATGGTTTATGTTTATTGACGCTGATGAAATTTTAGAAAACCCCGAGCAGATAATCCGGTTTTACAGTTCCGGCGAATATAAAAATTACAACTCCGCAACCTATATTCAGCGCAATCTATTCACCGCACAAGGCGCGGGTTACAGTGATTTCCGCCCGGCGCGAATGACTAAGATTTCGCCCGAAACGAGTTTTAAAGGGATAGTCCACGAAGCACTTACTACATTCGGAGAACCTATAAAAAATTTAGATGCTATAGTGCTTCATTACGGATATATTTCCGATAATGACAACTTAAAAATCAAAGCCCGCGAACGCGTAAGACAACTTCAAAAAAAGTCAGAATCAGACCGCGAAAACGGTGACCTCAATGCTTTAGCATTAGATTTTAATGAAATTTCCGAAGCGGCACTTGTATATGACAAAAACTTAGCTGAGGATTACGATAAAAAAGGGTTTGCGTTGGCGGATGAACCGGCGGTTTATCCTTATACGAAAATGGTTTTCACGGCGAAACTGTCAAAATACGCCTATGAACGCGGCGAATATGACAAGGCGTATAGCCTCGGTCTGATACGCGCAAAGGCATTGGGCAGCGATGGTGAAGTGCCCGCAATGGCAAATGACATAGATATTTTCACCGTAATGGGGTTTTGCGCTTATAAACATAAGAACACAGAGGCGGCGGTTGCCGCACTGTCAACGGCGGCGGCTTTAATTGCCGAACTGCAAAACGGCGAACTCTTTTCCGCCGACTATTATTTTCACAAACCATCATTTGCGAATAAGAAAAGCGTTAACGAAATCCGTGATATAATTACGAAAATCCGAATGAAGTCCCGCAATGACCCGGAGATTTATAACCAATGCGCCGAGTGTATACGTGTAATTGATACGATTAAAAACTTAAATTAACAGGAATTTTAAAATATGAAACTCACAATCGGAATGATAGTGAAAAACGAATCACAAAACCTCACAAGATGCCTTGAATCACTGGCGAAACTCCGCGAGAATGTCAGCAATGAACTTATTATCGTTGACACGGGTTCGACTGATAATACAAAAGAAATTGCCGCGCAGTATAAAGCCGAAGTGCGTGATTTTGAGTGGCGTGATGATTTTGCGGCAGCGCGCAATGAGTCTTTGCGCGGCGCAAAAGGCGAATGGTTTATGTTTATTGATGCCGATGAGGCATTTATTGATACACAGCCGCTGATTGATTTTTTCTTAAGCCCCGATTCTAAAAAATACGGCGGCGCGTCATATTATCAGAGAAATTTTATAGGTGACGGCGTTTATAATGATTTCCCTGTCTGCCGTATCGCGAAAAATTTTAACGGTTTAAAATTTACCGATATCGTGCATGAGTATTTAAATATTCACGGTACTGTATTTTTGATTGAGGCTTTTGCCGAACACTATTCATATATAGGCGAGACGGGTAAAAACCGCTCCGAGCGCAATTTAAAACTGCTTGAAAAACAGCTCAAACGCGACCCTAAAAATCCCATGATTTATTTGCATATTGCCCAGTCGATTTATAATGAAGATAAACAGAAATTTGTTTCATATTTGCAGCAGGGCTTGAAATACTGCAAACCCGATAATAAAATTACGCCTGTGTTTTATGCTTTGATAATTACAGCATCAGCAGCACAGAATGACACAAAAACAGTGCTTGCAACCTATGATTTATACCGAAAGGCTAATATCAAGCTTAAAAGAGAGAACGGCTTTTTAGCGGCGGAAATAGATATTTTCGGGCTTACGGGGTTAACACTCAGTAAGGCTAAAAAATATAAAGAAGCAGCACGGCTGCTGCGCGATTATGTGAAAATGGTTGCCCGCTATGAAGAAGGGGGACTGCGCACACCGGATGTTTTGATAAACAGTCCGCTGATGATTTCAAACAACCCGAATTATTATGTAATTATACGCGAATATGCTAAAGCTCTTTGTGAAACAGGGGACTATAAAGCCGCCGACCGTATATACAGACAGTGGCGGCATAATAAATATCCAAACTGGGATGAAACCCTTCTGACAATCGGAATGATTGTTAAAAACGAAGCCAAAACCTTAGAAAAATGCCTTTCGTCGCTTAATTCGTTGCGAAAAAATGTAAAATGCGAGCTTATAATCGTTGATACAGGTTCAGAAGACGGAACTGTTGCGATAGCCGAAAAATATGCCGATGAGATACGTCATTTTAAGTGGATAAATGACTTTTCGGCGGCGCGCAATGAGTCTATGCGTGACGGCAAAGGCGACTGGTTTATGTTTATCGACGGTGATGAATGGTTTGAATCAACCGCTCAGATTGAGGAATTTTTCAATAGCGGCGAATATGTATACTATAATTTCGGCACATATTTTCAGCGCAACTATATAAGAAACGGACAAAACGACTTCCGTGCCCCGCGAATGACGCGCCTGACACCCGAACAATGTTTCTTTAAGACTATTCACGAGAGTTTGCATCTACTCACCCCCGTAAAATATTTTACGGATTACGTTCATCATTACGGATATTACGGAGGAACATCAACTAAAAAGAATTCCCGAAATATCAATTATCTCCTTGATGAAATCAAAAAAAATCCCGATGACCCCATTATTATAAAACAGCTTGCAGTATCATACAACGGAAATGACGATGAAACAATGCTCAAGTGGCTTCAAAAAGGGTATGACGTCTGTATGGCACGCGGCAACGATTGGATGGCGGAAACCTTTGTTAATACGATGGCAAAGCATTATCTGGCATATCATCAGTATGACAAATGCTATGAATTGTTAAAAGACTTAGCCCCCGCTCGTGTAAAAATTGAACAGGGTTTTGCTTATGATATAGACTGTGTGTGCTATTGGGGATTCACCTGTCACGCCTTAGGGAAACTTCAGGAAGCCCGCGAAGCTTATGAACGGTATATTCTGCTCTATCGTCTTTATTTAGACGGAAAACTTGACAGTGTTCAGGTAATGATAGACACTCCTATAAATATATCGCCCGAGCGTTTCAGTGCGGCGATGGATGACTTTACAGATACGCTTATTAAACTGGGCGACTGGGAAGCCGCTATGGGAGCAGCTGAACAATCACCGCCTGCTACACCCGAAGACGGCGAAAAGAAACTTCAAATGCGGATTTTACAGCGTATTCTCATCATGCGCAAACTTGGCAACTACAACCGTATAGACGTGTTTATCAAAGAATTCATTACCCCTGAGATGCCTGAAAACATAAAGGATTATCTGTTTGCGGCACTACGAAACAACGTAGCTGAAATTGACAACCCGATAGATTGTATCGACAGCGTAATTATAGCTTACCGCCGCCTTGGTACAGCCTACATTCCGCCGGATTATGCATTACTCTTTGTTATGCTTCACAACCGCGAAATAGGTGAAGTAATGACAGCCGAAAACGTAGAGAATTTAGTATCGCAGACAAAAAAAATAAGTCTTCTTTCGGCTGATATTGTGCCGCTCTTGATGCTGCTTGGTTTGTCGGTTGATTTAATCAGTGAAAAAACAGCCCCCGAAGATATGGAGAGGTTTTATTCATCAATCTATATCTTCAAAGAGAACTTTGACAAAATATTCGTCGATTACTGTGAATCGGGAATCCTTGAGAATTTGAGTGCCCGCAGTCAGCTGTTCATTTTGAAAATCGGCGTAAGTATTCTTATAGATTTTGATAACCGCGGTTTTGATACTTGTGATGCGGCGGCGCAGGAACTCCTTTTTGTGTGCGATAAATATTTAGAAAAAGTCTTCCCTGTTGAAATAACGACAGAAGAGAACGCCGAACACATCCCGCCGACCGTCAGAGCAGTATATTTCCTGCTGATGTCCTTCCTGCACCGACAGAATAAAAATATAACAGAACATTTGCGTATGCTGCGCTTAGCACTCAAAGCAGAACCCGGGCTGAAAAATTTCATCGCCCACGAAATGGAAAAATCGAAAGTGTATCGTTGGCTATGAAAGAGATTAGAGGTTAGATGTGAGATGTAAGACTCTACAACCGGCGGTTATCTCTTATTTCTTACGTCTAACATCTTACATCTATATTAATGGATATTTTTAAAATTTTTGAAGGACTTCATAAGTCCGAAAATGCCCCTGCCGGGAAAATTTCTTGGATTATTGCGGGTCTCGGCAATCCCGGGCTGCAATATGAAAATACTCGCCACAACGCGGGTTTTATGGCTATAGAACTGTTAGCCGAAAAACACGGCGTGGATTTTAACAAACTTAAATTTAAGTCGCAGATTTGCGATATAACAGTCGGGCAGACAAGAGTTTTGCTGCTAAAACCTACAACCTATATGAACCGCAGCGGCGAAGCAATATGTGACGCAATGAATTTCTACAAAATAAAACCCGAACACACCCTAATCCTCTGTGATGAAATTTACGCAGACCCGGGGAATATCCGCATACGCCAAAAAGGCTCTCACGGCGGACATAACGGCTTAAAATCAATTTTTGAGCTGACAGGCTCTGAAAATTTCCCGCGTATAAAAATCGGCATCGGGAAAAAGCCTCCGGGATACGATTTAGCCGATTGGGTATTAAGTAAATTCACCCCGCCCGAAACAGATTCACTAAAACCCGCACTCGAAAATGCGGCAGCGGCGGCAGAATTGATAGCAGACGGAAAAATAGCGCAAGCGATGAACCAATACAGCAAATGAGGTAATTTTTTATGAAATATATAAGCACACGCGGCAGCAGCGAGGTTTCAGCCATTTCATCAGCACAGGCAATCGTCGATGGATTAGCTCCGGACGGCGGACTTTACGTACCCGAAAGTATACCGCAAATCAAACCGGAACAGATTGAAGCGATGGGGGAAATGAGTTATGCCGAGCGCGCTGTACTCGTTTTCAACGAGTTTTTAACCGACTTTACACAGGCAGAACTTGTTTATTGCACCGAATCGGCATATAATGTCGTGAATTTTGATACAGACAGCATTACTTCAATAGCCGAACTCTTTGACGGCACGTATATTTTAGAACTGTGGCATGGTCCGACGTGCGCTTTTAAAGATATGGCACTGCAAATTTTACCGTTTTTGCTCACCACGTCAATGAAAAAGACCGAGGGGCGCGAAAATGTCGTCATTTTGGTTGCAACCTCAGGCGACACGGGGAAAGCCGCATTAGAGGGATTCAGTAATGTCCCGGGCACTGAAATTATCGTATTCTACCCTGTTGACGGTGTTTCGCAGATGCAAAAACGCCAGATGATTACTCAAGAGGGGGTGAATGTCGGTGTTTGTGCGGTTGACGGGAATTTCGACGACTGTCAGACAGCGGTAAAAGAGATTTTTACTGACCCCGTGATTTCAAAAAAGCTCGAGAAATCCGGGAAAACCTTTTCGAGCGCAAACTCCATTAACTGGGGACGACTTGTGCCGCAAATAGTTTACTATATCTCTGCCTATGCAACCTTAGTTAAAAACGGCAAAATTAAAACCTCTGAAAAAGTAAATATCTGTGTACCCACCGGGAATTTCGGCAATATCTTAGCCGCCTTTTACGCTAAACAAATGGGACTCCCCGTAAATAAACTCGTTTGTGCTTCAAATACGAATAATATTTTGACAGATTTCATAAACACAGGCATATACGACCGAAACAGAGAGTTCTACACAACCCTCTCGCCCTCAATGGATATACTTATCTCCAGCAATTTAGAACGCCTCCTCTATCATTTGTCAGATGCCGAACACGTTAGGCAGTGGTTTAAATCCCTGTCAGAAACAGGACGTTATGAGGTTACGCCCGAAGTTAAGGCTTTGATTGCCGAAACTTTTGTTGCGGGCTGCTGTAATGATGAAGAAACCAAGGCTGAAATCCGCAGGGTTTTTGAAAAATATTCATATACGCTTGATACCCATACGGCGGTAGCTTCAAAGGTATATTCAGATTACGCCGAAAAAACAGGCGATAAAACCCCCGTAATCATAGCTTCAACCGCAAGCCCCTATAAATTCGGCGGGAGTGTTATCGAGGCTTTGACAGGCAAACCTTTTGAGGGCGATGAATTCGGCAGTGCCGCAGAACTCCGCACCCTCACGCATACCGAAATACCGAAGACATTAGCAGATTTAGCGGGCAAACCCATTCGCTTTAAAGATGTTTCCCCTAAAGACAAGATATCGGATTACGTAACGAAAACATTGTCGATTTAGTTAAGTAAATACTATGTTAAACTAAGTCTTTGCATTTTGAAATTATTATGGTTTTATCTTGTATGCCGCTTGAAGATATTTCCCCTGCCGGATGAGTAAGACCTGACAAGTAGTCGAGCAACTGCGCAGGGGGAGAGGGAGAGGGGGGTGTCGGGGGTGAGAGGGAGAGGGGGCGGCGTCATGCCTGCCACCTCGAATAGCCGCCCCCTCTCCCTCTTGCCCCTGACAAGTTCATGCAAACGTGACATTCACGACATTCATATTGACAATCATACGACATCCAAACGCGGCATTCACAAAAACGAGAAAAAATAGCAAAAACTAACAACCACAGCAAAACCGCTAAGAGATAAATATGAATTTATGGGCTATAGCCGATTTACACTTACCGTTTTCGGCTGATAAATCGCATGACATCTTTGAAGGATTTGAAAATTATACCGAGAAAATCGAAAAAAACTTCAAAACCTTTGTGAAGCGTGACGACACCGTAGTTATCCCGGGTGATATTTCGTGGGCGGAGAATCTGAAAAGTTCCGCCCCCGATTTTCTTTTTTTGGATAGTCTCCCCGGTATAAAAATAATTTCAAAAGGCAATCACGACCGCTGGTGGGCGGGAACAACAAAAATAAACGCTTTTTTTGCAGAACACGGTATACATTCAATTAAAATTGTCAATAATAACCATTACACTTTCGGCAAATATGGTATATGTGCGACACGCGGTTGGGATTTTTTAGGCGAAACAGAACACGACGAAAAACTCATACGCCGTGAGGCTATGCGGCTTGAAAACAGTGTTTTATCTGCTGTAAATGAAGGTCTTCAACCGATTGTGTTTTTACATTACCCGCCTATAACTATAAACGGGCGCATTCCGGAATTCTTTGAAATTTTCAAGAAGTACGGCGTAAAAAAAGTCTATTACGGGCATCTTCATGGTAAAAAAGCCCACGCGATGGCGTTTTTAGGCGAACGTGCCGGGATAGATTTCGACCTTGTGTCATCAGATTTTGTGCAATTTTGCCCAAAAATAATACTTCAAAATATGTAAAATGCCTAAAAAGCAGTAATTCTCTTGCATAATTTTTTTAAATGTGATATAATCTTTTAGTATGTTATATTATATTATACTATAGTCAATCGCCGAAACTTAAAAAGTTAATTTAAAAAATAAACAAATGCCGTTACATAATAATTTGCGGCAAAAATAAGGGGAAATCCAAAATGAGTTTACTTGAAAAAAGCAGAATAGAAACCAATAAATACGAATTTATTGTGACTGTATCTCCCGAAAGATTTGAACAATCTTTAAATGACGCATACCTCAAAGCAAGAGGAAAAATAACGGTAAACGGATTCCGCAAAGGCAAAGCTCCGCGGAAGATGATTGAAAAAATCTACGGCGGCAACTGCTTTTTTGAAGATGCCGTTGAACTCCTGATTCCTCAGGTGGTTGAAAAAGATATCGAAGAGAGCGGCGTTGAGCTTATTACACAGCCGGAACTTGAGATAGAAGAAATTACAAAACAATCAGGCGTTAAATTCAAATTAACGGGGTATTCTAAACCTGAGATAACAGTCGGGGATTATAAAGGTATTCACGTTGTTAAAAATATCAAACCCGTGACAGATGAAGACGTTAGAGCCGAAATAGAAACAATCAGAAGTAAAAACGCAAGAATAATTACAGTAGACCGCCCCTCACAAAACGGCGATACAGTGACTATCGACTTTAAAGGATACCGCGGCGGCGTAGCTTTTGACGGCGGCGAAAGTCATGACTATGACCTCAAACTCGGTTCAAACACGCTTATTCCGGGTTTTGAAGACCAAATCGTCGGCAAAAATCCCGGCGATGAGTTCACAATTAACGTGACATTCCCCGAGAATTATCAAATGGAAGAATTAGCCGGTCAACCCGCCGAATTTGAAATTAAGCTTCACACCGTTAAAGCAGAGGAACTTCCGGAGTTTGACGATGAATTTGTTAAGGACATTTCGGAATTTGACACTGTCGATGAATTCACGGCAGATTTAAAAGAGCGTCTCGAGAAGTCAAACATAGACTATGCAGAAGCAGAAGCTGAAGATGCTACGTTTAAGGCTCTCGCAGAGATGGTTAAAGATGAAATCCCCGAGATAATGTATGAAAAACAGATTGACCAGCTTGTGCGCGAATTTGAATATCGTGTGCGCGCACAGGGGCTTGATATGGACACATATTACGCATTAACGGGCACAACAGCAGAGCAAAATCGTGAACAATATAAAGAAAAGGCAGAACTTCAGGTAAAAATCCGCTTAGCACTTGAAAAAATTGCAGAGCTTGAGGGCATTGTTATTTCCGACGAACAGGCAGAAGCCGAAATCGCAAGAATGGCAGAAGACTATAAAATGCCGGTTGAAAAGATACGCAACATAATCAGTGTTCGCGGCATTAAATCAGATTTAGCCGTAAACGAAGCTTCAAAGATTGTCAAAGATAATGTAGTAATGGATATCGTAGAGTAATTATCAATACAGATAACAGAAAGTGAGTTTTATATGCCTTATATTCCTTACGTCATTGAACAATCAGGTCACGGTGAACGTTCGTATGATATTTTTTCACGTCTTTTAAATGACAGAATTATACTTTTGCATGATGAAGTTAACGACCAAACAGCAAGCCTTGTGGTTGCACAGCTTTTGTACCTTGAAGGACAGGACGCCGAAAAAGACATCAACCTCTATATAAACAGCCCGGGCGGGTCTGTTACGGCGGGATTCGCTATTTACGACACTATGCAGTATATCAAGTGCGATGTATCGACCATTTGCGTTGGTTTAGCGGCATCTATGGGGGCTTTCCTGCTCTCAAGCGGTGCAAAAGGCAAACGTTATTGCTTACCGAACGCAGAGGTAATGATTCACCAGCCGCTAATCGGCGGTCACGGACTGTCAGGACAGGCAACGGATATTCAAATCCGCACCGAAAACTTACTAAAAACCAAAGCTAAACTGAATCAAATCTTAGCCGAAAATACAGGCAAACCCCTTGAAACCATAGAACGCGACACCGACCGCGACAATTTTATGTCCGCCGCCGAAGCCGCCGAATACGGGCTTATTGATAAAGTTTTAGAACACCGTTAAAGGATAAAAAAATGGCATTTAACGACCGCAACACAAAAAGATGTTCTTTTTGCGGAAAAACAGATACAGAAGTTGTGAATATGTTCTCGGCAGGGAGTTCGCATATTTGTGACAAATGCGTGGTGTATTGCTATGAAATGCTTATGCAGAGCAGTCAGGCACCCCTCTCCGGCGCAAAACCCACAAAGAGCGAACGCGGCAGCGAAAACAAACCCTCTGTTATAAAGCTTCTGCGCCCGAATGAGATTAAATCCACACTTGATGAATACGTAATAGGTCAGGAAGATGCAAAAATCGCACTTTCTGTAGCCGTTTATAACCACTATAAACGCATAATGACCCCATATATAGATGATGTGGAACTCCAAAAGAGCAATATCTTACTCGTAGGTCCCACAGGCACCGGCAAAACATTCTTAGCTCAAACCCTCGCGAAGATTTTAGAAGTCCCCTTTGCGATAGCCGATGCTACGACCTTAACGGAAGCCGGTTATGTCGGTGATGACGTTGAAAATGTACTTGTTCGTCTTTTACAGGCGGCGGGCGGCAATGTCGATGCTGCACAGCGCGGGATTATCTATATTGATGAGATTGACAAAATCTCCCGAAAATCCGAGAATACCTCTCTTACGCGTGATGTAAGCGGCGAGGGCGTTCAGCAAGCACTATTAAAGATTGTCGAGGGTACAATTTCAAATGTACCGCCATCAGGCGGACGTAAACACCCGAATCAGGAAGTTGTTCATATCGACACCAAAAATATCCTTTTCATCTGCGGCGGGGCATTCAACGGGCTTGAGAAGATTATACAAAAACGTCAGAATACCTCTGCTATGGGTTTTGGTTCTGAACTCAAAACAAAAAAAGAAAGAGCCTTAGGCGGGATTTTCAAAGATGTAGAAGCCCACGATTTAGTGAAATACGGACTTGTCCCCGAACTCGTAGGGCGTTTGCCGGTAATCACAGTGCTTGATGAACTCACCGAAGATGCACTAGTAAAAATCTTAAAAGACCCGAAAAACGCCATTGTAAAGCAATATAAAAAGCTCTTTGAGATGGACGGCGTAACCCTTGATATCACAGACGAAGCCTTAGATGCTGTAGCAAAAAAAGCATTGGCACTCGAAACAGGCGCAAGAGGACTTCGTTCAATTATGGAAAAACTCCTGTTGCCGCCGATGTTTGAAGCACCGGCGAATCAGGAAATCATAAAAATAAAAGTCGATGCCAACTCCGTCACCGAGAACAAAAAGCCGGAATACGAATACGGAAAACGTCCGCAAAGTGCGATAAAAAAGGCGTAGGCAGCTTCCCCCAAAAAACACCTGAATAAGCGTTCATACATTAATGTGTGAACGCTTTGATAGTAATACTAATATCCAATAAAAACATTGAAAATGTTTTTATTGCCGCCGCAAAGCGGCGGGCGGCTAAAGCCGCAGATATTAGTATTGAACGGCTTCTCTGCCGCCCTACGGGCAGCTCTCGTCAGCAAAGCTGACGAGCATTAAAAAACGCATGGCGTTTTTTAATGGAGAATAGTATAAAAATATGAAAATTACCTTTAATAATTGTGATTATAAATACGAAATTGAAGCCATTTTAAAAACATTCTTCCCGTCAGAGCAATTTGAATTCAATTTCACAGGCGACAAAACGAAATACGACAAATCCTATGAACACGCCGCCTGTAAAAATCTGTATACAAAACTTGTTGACCTAACAGGACATTCACAGCCATGGGGGATTTTAACAGGCATCCGCCCTGTGAAAAAACTCAACGACCTGATTTTCAGCGGGAAAAGCTATGATGAAGCAAGTAATTTCTTAAAAAACGAATTCTTCTTATCCGATGAGAAATTTAATCTGATTAAAAATATCGCCGAAAATCAAGCGAAATTTTTAAAAAGCGAAAGTAACAAATTCTCATTATACGTAGGAATTCCCTATTGCCCGAGCAGATGTGCTTATTGTTCGTTTGTTTCACATTCTGTTGAAAGTCAGAGTGCGAAACGTACTGTAAAGCCATATATAGAAAATTTATGTAAAGAAATAAAAAAAACAGCAGAGGTTGCATACGATTTAGGGCTTAAACCGGAAACAATTTATGTCGGCGGCGGCACTCCGACTGCATTAAAATCGGAAGAAATTGACATAATTTTGAGTGAAATCGCGAAAAACTTTAACATTTTAGCCGTAAATGAATATACTGTAGAAGCGGGCAGACCCGATACGTTTTCGGCGGAAAAACTGCAAATTTTAAAAAAGCATGGTGTACGCCGCATTTCGGTTAACCCGCAGACCACAAATGATAC
>JAISHV010000042.1 GCA_031262495.1 Ruminococcus sp. | reverse complement strand
CATGACTTTGTCAGGGGTATGGGGGAAGGGGGCGGCTATAGCGGCGGTATTACCCCGCCGCCCCCTTCCCCCTCACCCCCGACACCCCCCTCCCCCATCCCCCTGCGCAACTTACCACGATTTCTGGCTGGTCTTACTCACCCGTTCAGTATATTCACTTCAAGCAACATTTACAAAAAAAATAATAACGCCGCATTTTCAATAAAAATGCAGCGTTCTGTTTTTATTTTTTGCGTAGTCGCCCGGCTTAGATCCTGAACAACAAATCCGAATAAGTAGGATAAGGCCAAACTGCTTCGGGGGCTATTGTTTCGAGTTCGTCTGCTACTGCGCGGAGTTCCTGCATAGCTATGAACACGGTTTCGCGGTAATATTTCGCGGTCTCGAGGGCTGTTGTGAGGTCTTTTACCTTTAAAAGGGTATCATCAAGCTTGTCAGTAGCCGCTAAAATGCTGTTTGTGAGTGCGCAAACCTTTTCGCCGATTGCCTTTTCGGCATCGGAACTCAGTCCTGCCGATGCTTTAGCGGCGATTGATTCAGCTAAATTCGAGCCGCAGAGGATACCTGCCGGGATAATCTGCTTGCGCGCCATGTCAATCATGGTTAAAGCTTCAATATTGAGCACTTTTGAATAATTCTCAAGCAGAATTTCACATCTTGATTCAATCTCTGTATGTGTCAAAACCTTGAATTCTTCAAGCAGCGCGACATTCTTTTCATCAAGATAATGCGGGAATGCATCTACAGCGGTAGCACGATTCGGGAGACCGCGTTTTTCAGCTTCGCGTAACCATTCCTCGTCGTAACCGTTGCCGTTGAATACTACACGCTTGTGAGCTATATATGTTTCTTTCAGAATGGCATTGAGGTCATCGGTGAAATTCGTCGAATTCTCAAGTTTGTCGGCGATTTCTTTCAAAATTTTAGCAACAGACGTATTGAGCATCATATTCGTACAGCTGATTTCGGAGTTAGAACCCAGCATACGGAACTCAAACTTGTTCCCTGTGAACGCAAACGGCGATGTTCTGTTTCTGTCGGTAGTGTCTTTGGGGAAATTCGGCAAAGCTTCAACGCCGATAACGAAATTGCGGTTGCCCTCGTCCTTAATCATTGAGCCTGTCTCAAGCGCATCACAGATTTTCTGTAATTCATCGCCGAGGAAAATCGAAATTACAGCCGGAGGAGCTTCATTAGCCCCCAAGCGGTGGTCATTGCCCGCAGAAGCCACAGACAAGCGGAGCAAATCAGCATATTCATCAATCGCTTTAATTATAGCCACAAGGAACGTGAGGAATACGATATTATCTTTAGGGGATTGCCCGGGGTCTAAGAGGTTGAGTCCTGTGTCAGTGCCGATTGACCAGTTGTTGTGCTTGCCCGAGCCGTTTACACCCGCGAAAGGCTTTTCGTGAAGCAGACAAACTAAACCGTGTGTGAGAGCCACTTTCTTCATAACTTCCATCGCTAATGCATTTTGGTCTGCCGCGATATTGCTTGAAGTAAAGATAGGCGCAAGCTCATGCTGAGCGGGGGCAACTTCATTGTGCTTGGTCTTAGCGTAAATACCGAGTTCCCACAGTGCCTTATCTAAGTCTTTCATGTAGTCGGAAACACGCTGTTTGATGTTGCCGAAATAGTGGTCTTCAAGTTCCTGACCCTTAGGAGCTTTCGCACCGTAAAGTGTACGATTTGCGAAAATCAAATCTTTACGCATATCGTAGAGGGTCTTGTCAATGAGGAAATATTCCTGTTCAGGTCCTACAGTGGTAGTAACACGCGTTGCCGTAGTATCCCCAAACAGGCGCAGAACGCGCAGAGCCTGTTCCGAAATAACATCCATCGAACGCAGGAGCGGGGTTTTCTTATCTAAAATTTCACCCGTATAAGAACAGAAAGCGGTAGGAATATACAGCGAACCGTCTTTTACAAATGCAGGGGAAGTCGGGTCCCAAGCGGTATAGCCGCGCGCTTCATAAGTAGCACGAAGTCCGCCCGAGGGGAACGACGAAGCATCAGGCTCGCCTTTGATAAGCTCTTTGCCTGAAAATTCCATTATAATTTTGCCGCCGCCCACAGGGGAAATAAAGGAGTCGTGCTTTTCAGCCGAAATCCCTGTCATTGGGAAGAACCAGTGCGTAAAGTGAGTAGCACCGCGCTCAACAGCCCATTCTTTCATCGCCGTAGCGATAACCTCAGCCACGTCGGCATCTAAAGCCTGACCTAACTGTTTGGTCTTCATCCATGATTTATAACAATTTTTAGGAAGACGAGTCTTCATCATTTCTTCGGTAAAAACATTTATACCGAAATACTCAGGTACACTTGTAATCTCTGCCATCTTAAATAAAACCTCCGCAAATAAAATATTATCCATTTTCTGTAAAATAAAATTTACAGAAAAATTCGCCGCGAACCCAAAGAAACACCAAACGGAAAATCCCCGCCTTGCCCTTTGATTAAGCGACGTTGCTTAAAAATATTGTTTGTAAATTCATTATACACTATTTTTTATGCTGTGTCAAGGGGTTTTTGAAAATTTTTTGCAAGATTTTTTTAGAAAATTGCAAAACCAGAGGACAGAGGCGAGAAGACAGAAGACAGACTTTGTAGGGGCGGGCGCCCCGCCCGCCCGTATATCTTAAAAATGCTATGTCTTCTGCTGAAAAATTAAAAAAATGTAATATTCTTGTTATTAGTTGAAACTAAGTGTTTTAGAATGTGCGGGCGACCGAGGGCGGTCGCCCCTACGGAACGCGAAATAATTTTATCAGAACAAAAGATTCCTCAAAATCGAAATAAAATTATCAATATCAATAAAATAATTTGGGTAAGCCCGTCTCAGTGTTTCGGCGGAGTTAGTCGAAACTAAGACGGCGTTGTTTCCTATGTTTTTTTCTGCTTGAACATAAGCATTGTATGCAACGTCAAATATATCAAAATCTTGGATTGAGGAGATTTCAGCCTTGTTTTCTTTATCTTCGCTTATTAAAAGTAAAAAATACGGCGATGAAAATTCACCGGTAATCCGTCCGGGTTCAGTTCTTTTTATCCATAAATTCAAAACATCAAGCTGTGATAAAATATTATGCTGACGATTGATTGCCCTGATTGATTCTACTATCTCACTCTTTGTGAGCGGTGTGTCGGGAACGAGAGGTTTGCGCTCTTGAAGTGCAAAGTATGACGAAACAAGTCTGAAAAACTCAAGCCAATACTCCGCACCTTTGCTTGCTTTGAGCGGGGCTTTAGCGATAATACTTGCCGACTCGACAGATGTCGCCCAGATATGCTGAATATATGTGCGGATTTGTATTTCAATCTTGAGATTTTCGGCAACAGTGCTGCCGTTATGGTATTCATAAACCATATGATATGAGCGGTAGCCGGAATTTCGCGGGTTTTCTATATAATCTGTTTTGCGCTTTAAAATGTGTTTCGCACTTGGATACCAAGTGCCGCCCATGGACAGCAAGGCATTCACCATTTCGTAAACGTCCTCAATGCGCGAAAAAATAAGGCGGCAACCGCCGATATCCTGCATACCCGATAGCTGCATATTCGGTTCGCGCCGGAGTTTCTCTTTTATTGAATCAATTTTTTTCAGGCGTGACGCGAAAACAAAATTTATATCAATCGCCCGCGCTTTTTCCATCAATAACTCACGGAAAACGTCAGTAGCATAGCGATGTTTCGACCGCCACGCATTAATAGTGTCCAAAGCCGCCGCAACATCAGCCCCGGCTTCTGAAAAAGCTAAAATTTTACCCGCCTTGTTTATCTGATTATTACTGAAATTCATAGTTGCTCCACAGTTAACATAGAAGTTAGAGGTGAGATGTTAGAAGTCAGAATAAGAAAACTAAGATTTCAGCTAAAATTCGGGCGTTCTTATTCTCACATTTTCATTATTATGATTATATCAGATTTTTCAGAAAAAGTCAACATGGAAGTTAGAGGTGAGATGTTAGATGTTAGAGGACAGAGATGAGATGTCAGAAGTTATAATAAGAAAACCAAGATTTCAGCTAAAATCCGGGCGTTCATATTCTAACTTCTCACCTCTAACATCTAACTTCTATATCCACCCCCGCCCCCCTCAAAAACTCCCTCGGTGACCTCAAAAACGCCTTATACTGCCCATCTGACTTTTTCCTCAGGAGTTTGGCTATCCCGAAGACATCCTTTTCCTCTTCCCACGCCGAAACGGCGAATGCCTTATAAATTTGACTGTCAACATACCTTAAAACCGCTTCCAAAATAGCGTGTTCCGATAAACCGTAGGGGTTTTCGATTACGTCACATTTGATTTTACAGTTTACATCAAGTGTATAAACCTTGTCAAAACGCACATCAAGTTCCGTTTTTTCGCTTAAAATTACCGCCGCCGCCTTTTTTTCGCCGACCGTAACCGGGACTGTAACTGATTTTATGGAGTCATAACCGCCGAGCAGAGCTATGCCCAAAGCCGCCTCATTATCCAGTTCGCCGTAAATACCGCCGCGCCCGACGAGCGTCATGCCGTTTACCGTGACTTCCCCGGCTTCTGCCGTCAAAACAGGTATCGCCGCCGCCGTAAAACTTTCAGCACCGCTTGTCACAACTTTTGTCAGCGGTGTAATTACCGTCTTCCCGTCACCCTCGAACACATTCAGCAGTTTAAGGAGTTCATCAGCCGAAAAAGCTCCGTTTTTATTTTCAGCCTCAGCAATTTCAAGCGGATTTTCTGCATAAACCACCGGACAGGCGGGCGTAATATCCCCGCTCAAAAAATACGAAAATTCATGCGAAACATCAATAATTCCTCTGCCTATCACAAAGAGTTTGAGGTGCCCCAAAAAGAGTTTGCGCCCCTGTTTTAATTCGGCGTTTGCGACAGCGGCGGAAATGGTTTCACCCTCGCCTTGAATCACGTCGTTTTTGGTTTCGCCGTCTGAATTGTCGGAATAAAGCTGCAGTGTCACAACATAATTTCCGCCTAAAAATTCACGCTCAATCCCGATGAGCTGCACAAATGCCCGCTCATTGACTTGAAGCGAAGCATTAACACAGCCTGTCATTAAGAGTAAAATCAACGGTATTATTTTTAAAAATTTAATCATTCGTTTTATCCTGTTTCACATTTACATCTTGAAGCGGTTTTTTTGTGAAAATTATTAGTAATAGCGGTACAACAAACACGAGCAGTATTTGCACTATTAAAAAGGGTGCATCGCCGTAAGCGACAGAAAGCGTAGTGTGTGCGGCAATCATCGGCATGGATGTTGCATAAACCGCAACCGCCGCTATAGCTGTTTTACAAGGCATTTTCGGGAATACTTCCTCTAACAGCCCCGAGCAAATCCCCAAAAACAGCGCGTTTTTCAGGACCGCAGTCATTGTCCATACAACAAGATAGATAGCATCTGTGCGTTGTAAGAAATTCACACCCGCATATGCGCCGACTGCTAAAAACGGGTAATCTGTGAGCGACGAAAAATCCCCTAACACGCCTTGAATCAAGAGCAGGACGGCTTCTATGATGATTATTTTGCCGATTATATAGCCGAAGACAGAGCGGTTGAATTTCTTTGGTACAAATTTACACAAAAAGCATAGAGCGGCGATTTCGCCGTTTCGCGCCAATTCGTCTTTTACGGCAGAGAAGAGGTTACTGTCGGCGGCGGGGTAAAAATTCACCGCTTCAATGCTTTTGAATGACGTTATGCCCATTATAATGAGCATCAGAATGAGGATTATAAAAACCGCCGCCGATGAGCGGGAAATCCCTTCAAGCCCCAGAATTGCACAATATACACAGACAACTAAGAACAGCCCGAGCCAGATATAGGGGTTTGAGGATTTAAAGAATCTGTCCGACAAGAATGTCTGAAATGAAATAATCGAATCCGCCGTTTCCGCGATGAAAAAGAGCAGAAAGAGTACTGTCAGCAAAAAACCTAAGAAAGAATTTTTCTTTGTGAGAATCTGTGTAGTATTTGAATCGGGGAAACGTCTGTAGAGAAAGAGCAATGGTATCAGCATAAGAAGCTGTAAGGCGGCGGCAATCAAAACCGCCGTCATTTGAGTCGAGACGGCATATTCTTCTGATAAAAGGGGAATAAAGGTCATCAGAGTGAATGAGCGGCAACAAAGCAGCAGCAGTATAACTTGTCCCCAGCCGATTTTTTTAGGAGAATTTCGGAGAGTCATATTTTAAAATCCATTCTTTACAGAATACAGGTTCCGTAGGGGCGGGCGCCCCCGCCCGCCCGCACATTCTAAAATGCATAATATTAGGATATAAACAAAATTATAATGGTTTTTCGTTTTTCAACCAAAGGTTCGCAATTGATAGTGTGCGGGCGGGCGAGGGCGCCCGCCCCTACATATTCGCCCCATTCAGCCCCTCCACAGTAACATCCCCCTTAACCATCTTCTTCATCCCTATGCGTGTGATAATATCCCGCAGCGACCGCCATGTCATCGGCGAAATCGGTGCTGTCACAGGCACTCCGTAACTCTCAAGCGAACATATATTTATGAGGATTACAGCCCCCAAAAGGGCAATTCCGTATAGCCCCGCGATACCGCCCGCTATTACGGCAATAATTCTTAAAACACTCACAGGCTGATATAAATTCGGGATTAAAAATCCGCTTATAACAGAAATTGCACATACAAGCAGAATCGGATTTGAAATAATCCCGGCTGAAACAGCTGTATCCCCGATAATCAAACCGCCGATTATTGATACCGCTCCCCCAACGCTTTGCGGTAGGCGCAGCCCCGCCTCTCTTATTATCTCAAAGGCAATGAGGATTATTACCGCCTCAACAGCAAGCGGAAACGCTGATTTTTCCTCGGCTTCCGCCAATGTCACAAGCAGAGTATGATTAAAAAGTTCGGGGTGAAAATTTATTACCGCAACATATAAAGCCGGCAGGAAAATTGCCAAAATAAACGCGAAATAACGAATCCAACGAATTAATGTTGTATAAAACGGGCGGTTCGCGTAGTCGTCCATTGTTTGGAAATTTTCGATAAACAGAAATGGCACAACCACCGCGTAAGGCGTTCCGTCAATGAGTACCCCGATTTTCCCCTCAAGGAGTTTCGCCGTAAACACATCGGGGCGTTCTGTGACTGATACGCCTGAGAAGACGGAGAGTTTTGTGTCGTTTAAAAAAGGCTCAATATATCCGCTTTCGATTACGGAATCCATATCCATATGAAGGAGTTTCCGTTTAATTTTATCAGCTAAACTCTGAGGCACACGGTCTGTTAAGTAACACATAACCACATCATTGTTTGATTTTTTTGAAACCTGAAACAGGTCAAATTTCAAAATCGGCGATTTAATGCGGCGGCGAATCATAGACATATTGGAGCGGACTGTTTCGACAAAACCCTCTCGTGAACCGCGCAAATTCCCCTCTGATGAGGGTTCGCCCACGCCGCGGGTGTTATAACCCTGAACGCCGTAAGCGAAAGCCCCGGCAACGCCGTCCACTAAAATTACTGCAAAACCGCTCATCAGGCGATTCACGGCATCAGAGAGTTTCGGCGTAACAAGGCGGTCAATCCCCATCAGCATCTTGTCGCGGATATACCCGAAAATAGCATCGCCGCCGTCAACATCACTTTCGGCTAAATTCATGAGCGGCTCTAAAATCATCTTGGCAATAGTTTCCGTCGAAACCATCCCCTCAAGGCACAGCATAGCGCAATGCGTGCTGCTCTGACCGACAATAATTTCATTGACGAGCAAGTCGGAACTCTGTGACATTACGTTTTTTATGTCGCTGATATTTTTCGATAAAGAATTCGACAGAGGGAATTTTTTATAATTTTGAAAATTCGGGGTTTCAGTCATTTTGGTTACCTGATAAATTTAAAATCATACTTGTAATTTCGGGTAAAATATTGTATAATTATTTTAACCGAAAATCCCAAAAATATTTAAATAAGAAGGTAAAATTAATGTACAAATGGGGAATTATGGCGACAGGTATAATCGCCGAAACATTCGCAAAGGCAGTAAATTACGCAGAGAATGCGGAGTGTTACGCCGCCGCCTCGCGAAATCTTGAAAAGGCGCAGAAATTTGCACAAAAACTCGGCTTCAAAAAAGCCTACGGGTCCTACGAAGAACTTGCCGCAGACCCTGACGTAGATATAATTTACGTAGCAACCCCGATGTCATGCCATTACGACAACGTGAAACTCTGTATAGATAACGGAAAAAACGTACTCTGTGAAAAATCCCTGACGTGCACAAAAGAAGAAGCGCAAAAGCTGATAGCTTTAGCGCGTGAAAAAGGCGTATTCTTTATGGAAGCGATGTGGATGAAGTGTTTGCCCGTCTTCCGTAAGGCATTAGAGTGGTTTCAGTCCGGTAAAATCGGCGAAATCGAGACAATAAGAGCCGATTTTTCAAATTTCGTGAAATTCGACCCGACGAGCCGTCTTTTCAGAAAAGACTTAGGCGGCGGCGCAATACTTGATTTAGGCGTATATCCCGTAACGCTTATTACGGCGTTTTTGGGGTTTGACTACAACAAAATCGTGAAATACACAAACTACGGCGACATAGAAATCGACCGCAACGACCTGATTATCTTTGAATACCCGAACGGCGTATACACCTCAAGCCTTATCGGTTTTGACATAGAAAACGAAAACCGCGCCGTGATAGTAGGCGAAAAAGGCAGAATAGCATTTGACCCATGGTTTTTCTGTACGACAAAGGCGAAGCTTTATAATAAAGCCGGTGAGCTTTTAGAAGATTTCGATTTTCCGCACCTTTGTAACGGGTATGAATTTGAAATTATTGAAGCGCAAAACTGTTTAGACAAAGGTTTAAAAGAGAGTGAAATTATCCCGCTCGCGGATAGTAAGAAGATAATGGATATTTTGGATTATTTGTTGTTGAACTGAAAATATGTTGAATGTTCGTTTGATTGTCAGAATGAATGTCGGATGAATGTCGTGAATGTCCGTTTGAATGTCAGAATGAGTGTCGCGTTTGAATGTCAGAATGAGTGTCGCGTTTGAATGTCATATGAATGTCGCGTTTGAATGTCGGATGAATGTCGCGTTTGAATGTCATATGAATGTCGTGAATGTCACGTTTGCATGAACTTGTCAGGGACAAGGGGGAGAGGGGGCGGCTATCAGAGGCGGTATTACCCCGCCGCCCCCTCTCCCCCTTATCCCCGCACTAACTTGTTAGTGCTTGACACGTCCCAATCCCCCACTCCCCCTGCAGGGTTACCAACCTGCACGATTTAGTCTTACTCACCCGTTCAGTATATTCACTTTAAGCAACATACACGAAAAAATAAAATCCGCCGCGTTTTTCATTGAAAACGCGGCGTTTATTATCTGTATTCTGTACTCTGTATTCTCGCCTCTGTCTTCTGTGTTGCGTGCGCCCTCGCCCGCCCGCACATTCTCAAACGCTGTGCGGTTTACTGATAAACGTGACATTCATAATCTGTCTTCTGTCCTCTCGCCTCTGTCCTGTGTGTTCATTCTTCTGTGTTCACAACTTCTATCACGGGCGGTTCGTCATCTGTGTCAGGTTCTGTCTCTGTAACGGGGGCGGGTTTTATTACTTCTGCACCGCATTTGCCGCAGAATTTGTCGTCGGCGGGCACATTCGCTCCGCACGCTTGACATTTAACAAATCCCTTAAGTGCTAAAAGTTTAGCTTCCGAGTCGGCAATAGCCGCTTCCGAGTCACATACAGCCTTTACTGTCTCTGCTATGCCCGGGTCTGCTGTTTCGCAGAAATTTTCGAGATAGTATTCGCCTATTTTAAATGTCAGTTCGCGGATAGCTATCTTTTCTTTTGCGATTTTGGCTTTGAGTTTCGCGGTTTCCGCTACGATTTTTGACTGGGCTGTCGCAAAATCAGCTACATCCCCTGCTACACCTGCTATACGATCAATAATATCACTCATAATAAATTCTCCTATCTGTAGTTACAGTAAAATTACCGTTGATTTTCGGTATTTCTTATTATGTTTATATTATATAATATATAATATTGTTTGTCAAGCTTTTTTTGAAAAGTTTTTTATGAAAGTTTGGTGAAAATTGTTTACAGAAATTAATTATTTTATATCGTTTTTATGAATGACGGTTTTTAGATTATCGTATGGATTAAAACTTCCCTCAGTATTATACCCGAAATTCTGCCCGGATTTCTTCTTACTGATATTTTCTCTGATTAAAAATGCCGTACCGCCGACGATTATTACTACAGGAATCAACGGGGTAATAGTGAATATAATTCCCATACCGAATGCGGCAATATCGGGGTCATCGGAACTCATTATTCTGTCAAAAACAAATAACCCGCAAAAAAGCACCGCGCTGATTGATACAAAAACTAAAAAGGCTTTAGGGAATGTCCACCGGCGGGCAACCCGCCGGTTATTTCGCGATGGAAGTCTTTTAGTTATCTCATCATGCTCGCCGCGTTGAGGTATACCATTCATATAGACCTTTGTTATTGAGAAGATAGATTACAAATCAAATCATAATCATCATCCGCAGCCATAATATTACGTTTTGGGGTTTTGCATTTTTCGCATATATATTCTATTTGTATGCCCTTTTTAGATGTTTTAATACCAACAGGGCGCAAAATTCCGCCGCAATCAGCGGCACGGTCGCCCGGGTTTTCATCAAGATGAAGCGAACACAAACAAAAGGGACAATGGTCACGCGCGGTAGTACCGAGTTTCTCGACAGTCCTGCCGCAAACCGTGCAGACAAACCCCTCGTCAATCATTTTGAAGCGTTTGTTTTCCATAAGGTTTAACCAAAATCATTACCGCACCCATACTGAGCAGCAGAACGCCGCCTATAGAGAGTAACAGCTCCATACTGGTATCTTCGGGTATATATACCGACAAAACACTTGCAATATTGGCTACGATGTGAACGAGCATCGGTGCGAAAATTGTGCCGAACTTTACAAATACCAAAGCGCAGACAATACCCATCAAAAAGCCGTAGAGGAATTGATAAATATTAGCGTGAGCTATGCCGAAAATTACAGATGAAATGATGATTGAAACCCACAACCGCACCATATTTTCGCGGCTGCCGCCTATCCAGTTTCGGAGACGTTTAAAAATCATTCCGCGGAATAAGAGTTCTTCGCAGATAGGTCCTACTATGCCGACTGCTAATATCTGCAAGAAAATCGGACCCGACATGGGCGTTTGAAGCATATCAAGCACTTCTTCAGACGGAGGGATAAGCTCCATCAGAGCTGTTGTTAAAATTTGTCCGATTACCCAAGCACCTAAAGTTAAGCCGATAATAGCTAACCACATAGGCACACGCGGTTCAGTCAATTTATCAAGCGGGTATTTGTATTTTTTAATATCGCGGCGGTAAAAAATCAGAGCAACAAACCCTGTTATAGCAAATGAAACAAGCAAAATTAAGCTCATATCATCTGTATAACGCTGTAATATGATATCGGCGAGTTCAATTGGATCGGGCATAGGGTCGCCGGTCATGGCGTATTCAATGCCTAATACAAACCCTATAACAAACTGATAAGCTATAACAATCACAAACTGAATACCGAAAAGAAAGAGAACAGGATACGCCAAAGACCACAAACGCCCAAGCACAGAGGGTTTGCGCGGCGGCAATTCTATATGTTCGGTCGGTGGCGCAAAAGGCACAAATCCCGCCGGCGGCGCAACGAAGGCGGAAGGATTATAAGGCGGTGCGGCAATTCCACTGTTATTATTTTGCGGCTGCCCTGTTTGTCCCTCTTGCACCGTTTGATTCGGCGCAACCTCGTATGGGTTTTGGTTGCCGTGAACACCATTGTTCTCAGGGGGATTTTGATTGTTATCCATTTTTCACCTTTGAAATAATTATAATTTGTAGCGCCTTGTAAAATCTAAAACTTTACATTCGTGAATGTCGCGTTTGAATGTCGGATGATTGTCAATATGAATGTCGTGAATGTCACGTCTGCATGAACTTGTCAGGGGCAAGAGGGAGAGG
>JAISHV010000025.1 GCA_031262495.1 Ruminococcus sp. | reverse complement strand
TTCGGAGCTTTTTATTATGGGATAAAGAAACGTCTTTTTTTGCTACATGACAGAGGGCTTGTACTATTATAATGATGCTAAAACCGCCGTCAAGGCAATGTGACCTTTTTCGACGGTTTTCGGCTTATTCGGGTAAATTGACTTCGCTTGAGGTCCCTGCGCTCCTGTCGCTCCCGTAGGTCCTGTAGGACCGGGAATCAAACAAGGAGGCGGACAGGGAGGAATAGGAGGCGGGCAAGGCATTACCGGGTGACACGAAGCCGCTGCAGCCGTCGCTGCTGCGCTCCCCAAACGGCATCCCGATGCTTCGGAACATGGGGAGTAGTAATTTCTTGCATTATTACAAGCCATAAAAAATTCCATCCTTCCGATATTGAACTATCAGTGAATTCAGAAATTTCAGATACATACTCCAAATCCGAATTCACTTTACGTAACGATCAGCCCTTTTTCATCAAGGCTATTTTATATTATGATGTTTTAAGGAATTTCGTTACTGATTTTGTCGAAATATCTTTTATTGCACGAATCAACTATTCGTTTTGTGAAATTTCGTTATTGATTTTGTCGAATAAACTTTTATTATAGAGCACAGAAGCGTTAGCCGGCTTAAACTGCGCCGCTAAATCGTTCATTTCACTTGCTTTCTTATAATCCTTTTTCCCGTAATACAAAACACACAACTCTATAGCCGGTATATAACCATAACAATCTTCATTTATAAAAGCTCCCGAATTATAGTCCGGTTTTAAAAGCAACGCCGTCTCATACCAAAAAATTGCCGTTTTAGTGTCGCGCTTTGAGAAAAACTTCCCGATATCACAACAGACCTCTCCTGTAGGCGCACCGTACGAAAAGCTCCTGACTAAAGCCCTTATCTGACCGTCTGTGTCGCCTGTTTTCATTTTCGCAAATGCTAAATCCTGACAGGCGGAGATTTTATTCACATACCAGCCGGCTGGGTTTTCTAAAAAAATTTCCGCCATCTTTATTTGCGCCTTATAATCGCCGCTGTACATCAGTTCTCTTGAATAATAATACTGCGTGCGCGGATCGGTGCTGCCTGATTCGATTTCGTTTTTGAGAATACGCAGATTCCTCGGCGTATGGTTTTCGGCGGTTTTCTTTTTATGATAAATTTCGATATCCGTGTCAATTGAAATACCCGCCGTTTGGGTGGTGCACGTTTCGTGAACCCGCCCTTTCCAAATAGGATGTAGTTTAGCTAAAAACATACGCCCGCGGTAATATTTATACGTGCAGTTCCCTTTTTCATCAAAAACAATGCCGTAATACATTCTGAATACGCCGACAGAACCGTCTGCAACCGCTTTGAGTTTTATAAGCTTTTCGCGGTTGGTTTCACTTATTACATCATCGGCATCAAGCCAGAATTTATAATCACAAGTCCCTTTTGAGAACGCAAAATTCCGCGCCGCCGCGAAATCATCTATCCACTCAAAATCATATATCTTATCCGTATAGCGGCTTGCAATCTCTTTTGTTTTATCGGTTGAACCCGTATCAATAATAATTATTTCATCAAATATATCCTTCGCGCTTTCAAGGCAACGCCCTAAAACATCTTCCTCGTTTTTTACAATCATACATAAAGAAACCGTAACCATAAAAATTTCCCCTTAAAAAATTTAGAAAAGTGCCTTATTTAAATTATATTAAGGGAAACAATAAGGTGTTCGCTTTGTCGGATTTTCTTTTAAAAAACCACTTGCAAATTCAAAAAAATTGGTGTATAATAGTATGAGATTATGTTGAAAGGGTATCAAGGGATGAATAAACTTTCCGTCAAAGCTGATATAAGCTATCTGGATGAAGTTTTAAGCTTTACCGCAGAGTGTACAGAACATCTGCCGGCGAAACTTCAAAATCAGCTTGCTATCGCCGTTGAAGAAATTTTTGTCAATATCGCTCATTACGCCTATCCGCGTGAACGCACAGACGGATATGCCGATATTATATTTGATGAAAATAACAGGGAAATTGTCATCACTTTTATCGACGGCGGTATCCCCTATAACCCTCTTGAAAAAACAGACCCCGATGTTAACCTCGGTTTTGAAGAACGCGAAATCGGCGGTTTGGGGATTTTTATGGTAAAAAAAATTACCGACGGAATGACTTATGAATATATCGGCAAAAAGAATGTTTTTACGATAAAAAAACTGAAAAATTCCTAAAGGTAGAAATTTTAAAATGGTTAAAATAATTGTCGCACGCGCTTCTGATTGTGACACAATTATGTCATTGGTACGCCGTCAATACGGTTTGCTTAATTATGACGTGAATTTATATAAAAAAGATGCTTTGCGTATGCTTATAATGGGCGGTCAGTATAAATTCTTTATCGCCAAAAATGATGATACCCCCGCCGGAATGGTTTGTCTAAAGGCAAATGAACATTTTCACGGGACTTTTGAAGGGTGTACCCTCACGGTTTTACCCGAATTTCGCGGACAGGGTATCGCAAAGCAGCTGATGGACAGGATGCGTGAGGAATTCCCCGCACTGAATGCCGCTTCTGTGTTTTACAGTATCTTGACAAACAGTCAGCTTGAACAAAAACGCGAATTCTCAAACGGATTTATCCCTACAGGGCTTGCGTTAAACCGATTTTTATATGATAAAAGTGCCGCGAATAATACTGCCGATTATCTGCGCACAAGACGCCACCATTTGTTTATGGTAAAACCCCTTAAAAAGACAACAACCTCAAAGCTTTATATTCCGCCGGAACTTGAAGCGGCGGCTCTCGAAATGTATAAAACACTCGGGGTAACTATTACCGATGAACCTTGTCCGAAAGGCAAGCCGGAATGGGTTTATTATGAAAAGCATTTTTACTCCGAGTTTCTTAACTGTTTGCCGTTTGAAATAAGCTTAGGGAAATTCACAAACGTATTTTTAGATATGCAGAACCCCGATTGTATAAGCCAGTTTTATGAACTCAAAGACAAGGGTTACGCCTTTACGGGATTTAAGCCTTTGCAGTCGGATTGTGAATTTATTATAATGCATAAAGGCGATTTATCAATGCTCAAAGAGACTGATACCCTCGACGCTTTTGATGCGATAAAATCCTTAATATCTCAATAATATCTATAAGGAAATATAAGGGAATATAGATGTTCAGAAAAATCCGATCTAAGATTTTAGCCGTAATCCTTACTACCGCACTCATTCCGCTTGTTTGTTTATCCATAGCATCAGCTCTCTTACTCAACGGAATGAAGAATAACGCGATTGATACCAATAAAGAACTCGGCGAAACAGCTTCAAACGGCAGTAATATTGCCCTTCAAACTCAAATTGAGTCCGACTTAACGGCGAGAGCCAATTCTATTGCCGATTCTGTAGACGGGAAACTGCTGCAAATAGAAAACCAAACCCGCGTTGCCGCCGCGTACGCTACCGACCTATATAAAAACCCGGAGGATTTCGCCTCCCGCCCGCTTCTTTATTTACAGCCCGGGCAGGAGGGTACGACCGTACCGCATATTCGTACGGCAGAGGGTGTTTCGTATGATGAAATTTTACCTGAACTAAGTCTCTTGGGCAATGCTTCAGAAGTTTTGAGCCAATATTTAGTTACAGGGATAAATGTTACCGCTTCTTATATCGGTACAGAAAGCGGATTTTTCATTACCGTAGATACTACTGCTTCAAACCCGAACCGCGTTGATTATGATGCACGTACACGCGGTTGGTACATAGGTGCGAAAGAGAGCGGCACACTCTTTTGGACAGATATTTTTGCCGATGCCTCGGGGCGCGGCGCTTCTTTGTCGTGTGCTATGCCCATATACGGTGCGGACGGAACTCTGCGCGGGGTTGCCGGGACGGGCGCTACGATGGAGAAGATTTCCGAAATCGTCAGCGGCGCGAAGATCGGCGAACAAGGCTATGCTTTCTTGCTCAATGCAAAAGGTGAGGTTGTTATTACCCCTCACAGCAATCTGATTTCAGATGATGCCGGTACAATTACAGGCGAAAATTATTTAGAAAACGCCGAACCCGCTGTAAAAGCCTTAGCGGAATCTATGACAATGGGAAAAAGCGGCTTAAGCCGAGTTTCCCTTGACGGACAAACCGTTTACGTAGCATACGCACCGCTTTCGCGTACGAAATGGTCAATCGGTGTCGTAATGCCCGAATCGGAAGTTAAAATGCCTGTTGAACTTATGCTCAGTGAAATTGATGTTCAACGCGAAAACAGCGAAAAAACCGTAAACAGCTTTATGTCGCTTGCCATAGCGATAACTATTACAACAGTAGGGCTTGTAATGGCACTCGCCCTCATAATGTCGTTTAAATTCTCAAAAACCATCTCACAGCCGATTTCTTTGTTAACAGAGGAGAGTGCTCTAATCGGTAAGGGCGACCTTGACCGTACTATTACACTGATGACAGGCGATGAGCTTGAAGAATTGGCACACGCATTTAACGCAATGACTTCCGAGCTCAAAATCTACATGAAAGATTTTGAAAAAGTTACCGCCGAAAAAGAGCGTATCGCGACAGAACTTGATGTTGCGACAGGGATTCAGGCATCAATGCTCCCGCATATATTCCCGCCCTACCCCGACCGTAAGGAGTTTGACCTTTTCGGCACTATGGAACCCGCAAAAGAAGTCGGCGGTGATTTCTACGACTTCTTCCTTGCCAATGAAAAAATCCTCGGCGTGGTTATTGCCGACGTATCGGGCAAAGGTGTTCCGGCGGCGTTGTTTATGGTTATCGCTAAAACGCTGCTCAAAAATAATGCGCAAATGGAAAAGTCCCCGTCGCAGGTTTTTGAAGAGGTAAATAATATCCTCTGCGAAAACAACGAGGGCGCAATGTTCGTTACCGCATTTATGGGGTATTTAAATGTCGAAACAGGCGAATTTAATTATGTTAATGCCGGGCACAATCCGCCCTGTATAAAACGCGCCGGAGGCGATTTTGAATTCTTGTCATGCCGCCCCGGATTTGTCTTAGCCGGTATGGAAGATATCATTTATAAACAGCAGAGTATTACTTTAAAGCCGGGCGACGAAATTTATCTGTACACAGACGGCGTAACCGAAGCCGTAGATACGGTAGAAGAACTCTACGGCGACACCCGCCTCATAAAAACCCTCAATAACCACAAAGACGACAGCCTCGGAGACCTTCTTCACGCCGTCAGAGCCGACATAGACCTTTTCGCAAACGGCGCACAGCAAGCCGATGATATCACTATGCTGGGGCTTTTGTATCATGGGGTAGATTGATAAAATTCAATTTAAAAATCCCCCTCTCTGCCAATTTCAGAGAGGGGGATTTTTTGTGTCATAATTTCTTCTCTTTGACCATAGACTTAAGTAGGAATTTTAAACGAAAGGTAAAAAAACAATGGACCGCAAAAATATTACCAAACATTTCAGCTCTGAAATAAGAAATGCCCTCGAGAAAATCCCCGACAGCGAATTTACACGTATTCAGGAAATCCGTTTGCGTTGTAACCGCCCGCTATCGGTTTTTTCGGGGGATTTATCATTCACCGTTGCCCCCGACGGCACACTTTCACAAAATTCTCAGCGCAAAACCGTTACGCAAAACGAAATCAAATATACCTTTGAAAGCGTATGCCAATATTCAGTACATAGTTTTAAAAACGAAATCCGAAACGGATTTTTGACTGTTACAGGCGGTCACCGCGCCGGGATTTGCGGTACTGCTTCCGCTGATTTTGAGAAAATCGACAATATAAAAAACATCAACGGCATTAATTTTCGCATTGCGCGTGAAGTCAAAAATTGCGCTGATGAAATCATCAAGAAACTTTTCTCCGACAAGAAAATCCGCAACTCCGTTTTAATAGCAGGCGGCGTGGGTAGCGGCAAAACCACGGTTTTACGCGACTTAGCCCGTCAAATCGGCGACAAAATTAAGGTTTGCATTATTGACACGAGAGGTGAAATCGCCGCCGTCTGTGACGGACAGGCGGGTTGTGATGTGGGTATGTTTACGGATGTGCTTGACTCTTACCCTAAAGCCGCCGGGATTGAAACCGCCGTTCGCGTTATGTCGCCTGACATTATTATTTGCGACGAAATCGGTTCTCAAAGCGAGATGGAAGCTGTTTTATATGCCTCAAACTGCGGTGTAAAAGTTATCGCTTCTATACACTGCGGCGAAATTTTTACGCGGAGCGATTTGCCGCCCGGAATTTTTGATCATATCGTAACCCTTCGCGGAGCAGGTTTCCCTTCTCAGGTAAAAAATATTAGTGACGGTGATTCTTTAAAATGAAAACTATAGCTATTATTGCCATATTCGGGGTATGTCTTATCGCCGGGAATTTCTTCAGACAAAGTTTATTCACACGTGTTATAATTCTGCGGCAGATGCGTTATGCTGCCGACGAAATGCTCACACTCATTCGCTTTAAGACGGCTACAGTCGCCGAAATTACGGACACGCTTATAAACGACGAACGCCTGAAAGATTTAATATTTTTGCCCGCTGTTAAAGAAAATTTAGCAGATGAAAATTTCGCCAATTCATGGAAATCCGCCGTTTCATCGTTCTCACCGCCCGGACTTACCAAAGGGGACAAACAACTGATAATAAACATTGGCGGGACTCTCGGAACATCCGACATTGACGGACAAATTGCGACATTGTCGCTGTATTCGGCAGAACTTCAAAGTGCATACGAGACAGCCGAAGAACTCTGTAAAAAGAAATCAAAACTATACACATCACTGGGAATATTAGCCGGCAGTTTTTTAGCCGTTATACTGATTTGAGGGTTGCCCTATGGACTTGAATTTAGATTTAATCTTCAGAATTGTCGGTGTCGGACTGATTATCGCGTTTATGAATATCGTACTGAAAAAATCCGAACGCGAAGATTTTTGCCTTTATCTTAATATCGGCGGCGCAATAGTAATCTTAGCAATGCTTGCCTCTGAACTCGCGAATTTGTTTGAGACGCTTAAAACAGTGTTTGGGTTCGAGTAAACACAGAGATCAGATATTACTCCTACGCGGTGAGCATCTTAAGAAAATCAACTGCTTTCATCGCGAATTCAAAGTCTTTGAAAGGGGTTTGGGGAAAACTTTCTACAGAAAGTTTTCCCCAAAAAGAAATGAAAATTATCCAAATAGCCGCCCTCTGCATTGTTACGGCGATAATGATAAAAGTTTTAGACGACAGGCGCGATGTGGGGCTTTATGTAAAAATCGCAGCGGCGGTGCTTATACTTATGTCGGTAATTTTATATGTTTCGCCTGTGGCTGATACTATTAATACTATTTTTATAAAAGCCGGTGCAGATGAAACTTACATAAATATCCTCTTTAAAGCCCTCGGGATTTGTTATATTACACAATTCGCCTCCGATATCTGCAAAGACAGCGGAGAGGGAGCTTTGGCAGTTCAGATTGAGCTTGCGGGGAAAGTTACGCTTTTATTAATGGCTTTGCCTATGTTTGAGGCGTTAACCGACCTTGTAACAGTATTGATAGGTATATGACCGCCTGAGGCGGTATGCGATTCGCGATGAAAGTCTTACTGAATTTCACGTTGCTCACCGCGTAGAAGAAAAGAAGATAATAAACAAAAATTATAAATAATGAAAAAATTATGCTCGTTAATCCTCTTACTGATATTAATAATAGTATTCCCGCCGCCTATTTTCGCAGAAGAATCTGCCGCCGAAGACCCGGCTGAAATTGCGGCTGATGAAATCGGCATTGACGTTTCGCAGATTCAAGGGGATTTGCCCGACTCCGCATATGATATGCTTGATGATAACGGGATTACGCCTACGTCAACCGATTCTATGACACAGCTCAATCCGCTTGACATCTTCGGCTACATCTGGGAGACCCTTACTTCAAAGATAACATACCCTTTGCGCGTATTCGCCTCAATCCTTGCCGTAATTTTACTTTCGGCTCTCGTAGAGGGCTTACAGGATACAATTTCAGACCCGAAACTCACACGCATTTACGGTATAATTTGCGTAATGGTCGCCGTCAGCATAATTTCAGCACCTCTTTCGGAAACCATTCAGTCAGCAGCGGCATCCCTCTCGGAGGGCGGCTTATTTATGGCAAGCTATATCCCGGTTTTCGCCGGAATAACAGCTTCAAGCGGGCATATTACATCAGCGGCAAGTTATAGCTTAGTTGTGGTCTTCGCGTCAGACGCGGCGGTGATTATCGCTTCAAATTATATGGTGCCGATTTTATCTATCTGTATGGCTCTCGGTATAATTGAAGCGATAAACCCGAATTTCTCATTATCCGGTATCACAAGTGCAATACAAAAAATCACACAAATCGTCATTGCCTTTACAATGGTTATATTTTTGGGGCTTTTATCCACTCAAAGCATAATCGGAGCCTCAGCCGACACCCTCGGTGTAAAAGCCGCAAAATTCGCCGCAAGCAATTTTATTCCCGTCGTCGGTTCAGCCGTCGCCGATGCTTATACTACCGTTAAAGCAAGCCTCGGGCTCTTGCGCGGCGGGGTAGGATTCTTCGGGATTGCCGCCATTTTCGCTATGGTAGTCCCCCCTTTGCTTGAAGTCGGTATGATGCGGCTTGCATTCTCTGCCGCCGAACTTGTTTCGGATATGTTCGGCGCGGATGCAATAAAAGTACTCCTCAAAAACTGTGTAAAAATCCTATCCCTGATTTTCAGCCTGCTCGTCTGCTTCTCAATTATGCTAACAATCTCCACAGCAATAGTAATGTTAGTAGGATTAAGCGGAGGCTAACAGAGGTCAGATGTCAGAGGACAGAAGTCAGAGTAGGAATGTCTCGTTCTCAACTAATACAAAAGTTTTTTATGAATTCTATGAAAGGAAAAGTGTCGGGAAAAATCGTCACCGGATTACAGTTTAGTAGTTTCTCTGACATCTGACTTCTGACATCTGACCTCTGTTTATGGGTGCTTTCCGTATCGCCGCCGGTGCAGCTTGTTTTATCGGGATTGTTATTTCGATAGTTGATTCGCTGTCGCCGTCGCAAAAATTCACCAAACAGCTGAAAATAATGTTCGCGCTGATTTTCATTTTATGTGTAATTACGCCTCTCGCGAATGGGAGTATAAATTTCACCGAAATAGCCGCTCCCGCCATAGCTCAGGCAAACAGCGCGGAAATTTCAGGGCTTAACGGTGAAGAATACTACATTCGCTCAATTATTAATAACATAAACCGCAATTTAAAAGAAGAACTCAAGGCAAATTATATAAACGCCGTAAATTTAGAGACAAGTATTAATATTTCTGAAACCGGGAGCATATCTATTAGTGTAATTGATTGTACCCTCAGCGACCCCTCTCAGGCAGAAGAAGCCCTGAACGTACTGAGCGGAGCCTCGGGCGGCTTAGCGCAAATAAATATTTATGATGGCAGCGGAATATGAAAATTTTGAATTTACAAAAAGAAAAACTCACCGAACTCTTTCGCAACCCTAAATTTGTACATATTTCTTTGATAGTGGGTGTCTTGCTTATAATTCTGATAGCTTTCTCGGAATGTATGAGCAGTGCGCCGCGCCGTGAGACTGTAACTGTTTCAGAACAATTCACCGAAACCGATTTGTATGCCCAAAGTATCGAAGAGAAACTCATTGAGATTCTGTCGCATATCGAGGGCGTGGGGAAAGTTGAAGTATTGGTTACGGCGGGGACTACCGAAGAATATGTTTACGCAAAAGAGGGCAAAACCGGCAGTAACAGTTCGACAGACGAAATTGTAGTAATCGACAGCGGAAACGGCAAACAAGCGTTGACAGAAAAAATTATCAAACCTTCTATTACAGGGGTTGTGATAGTATGTGAGGGAGGGGACGACAGCAGAGTTTGCGAGCGGGTTTATAACGCCGTTCGTGCCGCACTGGGGATCGGTGCATCAAAAATATACGTTACCGAAAGGCAATAGGAGGATTATTTACCAATGAGAAAACCTACAATTATTATCGGAAAAAAACATATTATCTTAGCGTGTTTAACTTTAATCTTAGGCGTTGCGATTTACATAAATTATGCATTATCGCAAAGCCCTGAAGACATTGTTATCGAACCGGCGGACGCGGCAACAGTTTCAACCGATGCAGAGGGCATCCCCGAAGACGCGGGCAACTACGGCGACAAGGCATTTGTCTCAAACGACGTCAATACAGACGGCTCTGACTATTTTTCACAAGTGCGCCTCACTCGAATGGTTTCGCGTGACAGCGCGGCTGAAAGTTTAGCGGCAATACTCGGCGGCGGCGACATTTCGACAGACGAGACGGCAGTATATACTTCACAGGCATTTGAACTCTCATCGCTTGCCGAAACAGAGACTATGATTGAATCCCTCATTAAGGCGCAGGGTTTTGCGGATTGTGTTGTCTACCTCTCTGACGACACCGCGAATATTGTAGTAAAGACAGCCGGACTTGAAGCTGCACAGGCAGCGCAAATAAAAGATATCCTCCTCGGAGAAGTTACCGTCCCGGCGGAGAATATAAGAATATTTGAAGTAATATAGAAGTTAGATGTTAGACGTGAGATGTTAGAACACAGAGGTCAGATGTCAGAGGACAGAGGTCAGAATTATGAACGCCCGGTTTTCATTGAAAATCGGGCGGTTTATGTATATATTTTTTTGTTCTGTAGGGGCGGGCGGGCGAGGGCGCCCGCCCATATGCACTAACTTAACTGCAAATTTCGACCGATTCTACTTTCGACTTGAAGATGTGTAGAAACTGAATCGAAATTAGCGAGCAAGAATTCAAGTGAGAATAATCCCGTTTGA
>JAISHV010000019.1 GCA_031262495.1 Ruminococcus sp. | reverse complement strand
CGGCTCGGGAACACTGAACGTTCAAACAGGCGGAAATTCCAAATATGATATCGGAATGGATATATTGAGTTGTCCGCAGCTGATTGTTTCCGGCTGCACATTAAATATTTCAGCTCTCGCCTCAACAAACTTTAATTCTGTCGGTATTAATTTGAAATCAGGTGAGATACTTGTTTGTAATTCAGGCAGCATTTGTGCTTCGTCATCAAACGGACTTTTTAGTTACGGAATTAATTCCGGCACAAACAACGGTAATATAGTAGTTAATGACGGATATTTAGAGGCAAATGCCGGAACGTCGAGTTTATCGGAACTTGCTTCGTTGGGTATGACGGGGATAACTTTAACCTTTATCAATGGTACAATTTCATCTTTTGGGTATCATTCTGCAATTTATAATAGTGAAAATGAGGGTCGTGTAACATTTGATGAGTTATCCCTGATAAGAGTGCGCAATGATATAAGCGCGCCTTGGGAATACATTAAAACAGACGGTGAATTTACAGATGGTGACGACTGGTTATTTGCAGAATTCGCCACTGATTTTGCCGCTGTAATGCTTGAACCGGACAATGGTTTACCGGCAACAGAAATTTACAGATTCAGGAGTGAATTTGACGAACTCCCCACGCCGACTAAAGAGGGTTGTACATTTGACGGTTGGTATGACGGCAGTACAAAAATTACTTCAATAAGCGGATTATCCGGAGAAGTAACTCTCACTGCAAAATGGACAGAAAACCCTAATCAGAAGGAACCCGAACGTCCTAAAGACAACTCCTCTTATAATTCATACCCTCCCGCATACACCCCCGGCAACACTAACGAATTCAAATCCAAAACAGGCATAACCTCAACCGTAACCGTAACAGAAGAGGGCGTAGCAGTAGAAGCCGGAATCAACAAAACCGGCTCTGTAAACTCCGAAGCCACAGCGGCGGCGGTGAAAAAAGCCGCACAAATTGCAAAAGCAAACGGTGAAACTTCTATTACAATTCAAATCCCCGAAACGGCAACAGGACTATCAGCTTCGACTGTTCAGAAACTCTTAAAAGCCGCCGCAGGCACTGAAATTGTGCTTTCCCTTACGTCAATAACCGACGGCGGGAAAGCCGGAAGTATCACCTTACCGATAAACAGTAAAACGGGACAAATCCTCACAGGACTGTATTTTGAAACCAAACGTATTTACACAGTTCAAAACTATATCAAGAAAAATTGGGACACAAGCATTTTAGGCGCATTTGAAACCGCACAAAAAGGCGGCTGGGGCGCTGAAGCCACACTCTCTATAAGCCTTGAGAAACTCGGCTTTGAAGCTGATGACGGCACAAAACTTTACGCACTCATTTATGATACAAAAGCGAAAAAATGGTATCAAAGCAATGCAGAAATTATTGACGGGAACGTCAATATAAAAACAAAACGCACAGGCATAATTACGATTGTTACCGACTCGGTTAAATAAAAAGAAAAACCTCTGCAGTGTTGCTGCAGAGGGTTTTGTTATTTAAGTTTTATCCTACGCTTTTGGGAATAGACAATTTATCAATCATCTGATTAAAAAGCGTGATATGTAATTCTTCATCTTTGATAATCCGAGCAAGCAAGTCTATAAGTGCCGGATTTTTAAGCCGTGAGATTATACGCCGATAACTGTTTATACAGTCATTTTCGCTTTGAATATCTATTTTTAAACGTGATATTAAATCATTCCCGTATTTGATGTTTTTAGATGTCCAGTATTGCGGTTTTCCGTATCGATTAATCATATAAACCGAACCGCCGAGCTGTTTTATACAACTGCCGAGCATATCAAGATGGAACATTTCGATTATTCCGATTTGCAAAATGTCGTGGGATATGTCGGGGTTTGTGTCTGCACAGGTTTCGTGGTGGACTACATATTGCGAAAGTGCTGTCATTTCAGAATTTACCCCCGCGTATGCTACTGACAACAGCGCGGATTCTTCTGCGTTCGGCAAAAGATTTACCGGAACAGGGTAAGGGTCGGGCAGATGGTATGGGCTCATATCAGCATCCATCGGCTGATCGCGTGTAATTATTTTCATAAAGATTTCTCTCCTCAAAATATCATTTAACAAATACGTTTATAGTAATTCGTAAACGTCGGAATTGTCCCTGATTTATAAGTCACTGTTGCTGAAAGTACACCGTTTTCGTCGGCTGTGACAGTCACAATAATGCCGTATATACCCGTGTCACATTCCCAACCGTTACCCGAGGGGTTTAGTTCTTTCAGCGTGTAATGATACACACCGGGCGCGCTGAAACTCAGTTCAGGGAATATTATATCTCCGTTTGCATCATTTTTCGCCGTCAAAATTTCTTTGCCGCTGCTGTCAAATATCCCGAAAGTAAACAAGTCTTCACATAGACAAGCTCCGCAAACGCGCTTTTTCGCATGAACAATCGCGCCGACCGGCGTGTAGTTGAATGTGTTTGTAAATGTCGGTTCTCCGTCAGGATAAGTAATTTGCGCTGTTGTGGTGCCGTCTCCGTTGTCGGTAACACTGATATGCACGGGGATTTCTCGTTTATCGCTGTGCCAACCGCCGCCGTCCGGGGTGGTCTCGTGCATGACGAAATCGTATTCGCCCTCGGGTAAATCAAATTCGGAGAAATTGATATTGCCGCTGCTGTCATTTTTTGCGTATAAAATTATTGTGCCGTCAGTGTTGTTAAGTTCAAACTCAAATTGCCCGTCTTCAAAATCTTTGCCGATACAAATCTTCTTTGAGGAAATACTAATCGGTGAATCCGCTGTAACATAATAATTATCAAAAATCGGTACATTCCCGCCCGGGTAGTCAACACTTGCGACAAGATTTTGATTTTCATCGCGTGTAACAGTTACCACAACATTCCGCCGTCCGCTAACGTCTTTTTAATCTTGTTGTTTTCATCGGTTACCCCTCTGCTAAGACGGTGTTTTGTACTGTCACTCGTGATAGATACACTTTTTCCGGCAGGGATTTGAATCTGAGAAGTTATCGAAAAATCAGCTGTAATCGTGATATGTATATCCGTGTCAGATGAGGCAAGTGCCGTCTGAAGTTCAGTGAAGCTGCTTACATTAAAATTTGCCATGTGAAAATATCTCCTTGCCGCCTATATAGGCAAATATGCATAGGTATTCTTTATCATTATATTAAACTTGTTGCGGAATGTTATTCCGGAGGACAGGAGCGAGAGGACGAGAGATTCTGAAAGATTTCCATTTTGAATTCACAAAAAGTTTACATTTTCATCTCCCAAAAAATAAAAAAAATTTAAAAAAACATTGACAAAATAATTACATTATGATATACTATAATCGTATAATTCCGAAACAAGTAATGTTAATAACTTTCAAACAGACTGATAAAATCCTGCTATAAATCTTCTCAAATCTACATATGTTTGTCGTTTTTTAAAATTTTTATTGTTGTCGGACTTTTGTTTTATACTAAAATATATTATTTTTTAACATATTTTGAATTAAAATGCTGTTTTTTATAATTTTATCGGAGGTTTTCGGTTATGGAAACTAAAAGAAATACTGTAATGAAGAGGGGCTTCGTTGTTTGCCTGTTGAAAAGCGTTAATTTTAAACGTTTAGCTTTGCTTGCGCTGGCGTTTATAATGATGTTCGGGATTCCGGGCGGAATACTGAAAGCCGAGGCGGCTGATGTAAACTGGATTCCCCAAGAGCTTCATATAAACGGTAAACCTGTACAATTTGTGAATTACGCCAAAACCACGAGAAACGGCACTGAGCCGACATCACTCAATAGCTACAGCCGAATGGACACCGACCCCGGTGTTACTTACAGAGTTAACGGCTGGGCTAATACGCTGTCGGATAAATTATCGGGTGCTTCCGGAAACGACCATCAAGTAACCTACTATATGCAAGCTTTAACCGGTAATGACACGAATTCAAATTCAAACATCTACAACATGGTTGTGGGTGACGGTGTTGAATATTCTGTCGCCGCCATTTTAGATAATAAAATTGACGACCGCGACTGGGATGAGTATTCCTACAATCGTATAGAATTCTTTAATTATACTAATAATAAGATTCAGTATACCGGCAGTGCCAAAGATAAAAGCGGCGTACATAAAACATATACCTCAAGATACGGTTATGTTAATGATACCCTTGATGTAACTAAAATCGACAAGTGGATTACTGCTGACCACACTTCTGCGCCGAAATTCAGATACTGGGGCACAAATTACGACAACTGGGACGGCGTTGAAACTTTTCAGTGGGATAGTGCACGAGGCATTAAAGTTATCGGCAGAGACACTAAAGGTCCGCAAATAGCATCTGTAAACATCTATGAAGATTATAATAAATCAAACGGAGCGCCTGTAGGTTCGCCTGTTGAAATTATTACAACCGCAAATCAGAGTAAGACTTATTATATTATAGTTGGGTTTTCAGAACCCATAACGATTGCCGGGGCTTCCGATACTACAATGTCGGGCAAAACACTTGAAATTCAAACAATGGGTAGCAGTGAATCGACCGCTCAAAAAATGCAGGCAACTTTCGTAAAATATACGCCGTCAATAAATGACGATATGCCGTATATGGTGTTTTCGTATAAATTGCCTGAGGCACGTAAAACTACAGAATTTAATGTATCAAGCTTAACAGTAAGTGAAAACAATAATAGTTGGATTTATAATACCGTTACCGATATGTCGGGCAACCCCTTTAACGGCAGAAAAGGCGAAAACGACCAAAAAGCAAACAGTGTGAATTTCGGCGTTCAGACGCTTTTTGACGGTGTACGTCTGCGTATATCCGAAATTAAAGTTGTGCCTCAGGAACTCTCGAACCCGAACGGAACGGAGCAGTTTATAAAAGGCAGCAAACCGGTTTATGTTGATGTTTATTTCAATAAGTTTATACAAGGTACGCCGCCGAAAGCTGTATTTGAATTAGCCTACGGAAATAATTCAAATGTAGAAGTCATATCTTCCGGCATAAAAGTTGAAGCTTTACCAAACGGCAACAAATATTACGTGCGTTATATAGTGCCGGTGCAGAATACATCGAATTTTTTCGAGGGAAATGTGCGCGTTAAATCGTTTGCTTACGCGAACAGCGGGCGTATCACAAGTCAATATAACGGATATACTTTTGATACTTCAAGCTTCGTTTCGGCATCAACTACCTATAGTCCCGGGCTGCCGTATATAATCGACAGAACAAAACCCACAGTTACACCCGGTGAGAACTTAGTGTTTATTAATGAAGCAGATGACGGTGCTTCAAATGTTTACAGTATTGAAATAAACTATGATGACATAAATTTAAAGGCAGCGGGTAATATACAATTTACCGTAAATACAGACTATATCGGGTCTCAAAAGATAGCGTATCAACTGAGAAATACTAATACGCCTACTGCTGAGTGGTATGAGGTAACCGGCAGTCAGCTTAAATTTACGACAGAAAATATGGCTGTCATTGGTGATACCGATAAAAAAGTATTCCTGTTTTTTAAAGTACCGAATACCGGTGCGGAAATTTCATATATCGAAATCGACAAAGCCATGATGGAGGACGGCGCACAAAACAGAAGCGACACACCAGTGGGCGGTGCAAAAAGATATCCTGTCACACCGATAATTGATACTATTGCCCCGGAAATCAGTTTGTCTACAGATTTTGCGCTAATCGACGATATCAAAGTTAAAGCCGATATACGCGATGCTAATACTATAGATACTGTGACTGTTGTATGGAAAACAGCGCAAAGTGCAAATGCGAGTGAAGATGCAAAGAATTCTATTTCAACAGTTGCACCGGAAGAGTACACAACTTATGGTATGGTGATAGGCGAAAATACTGCGACAGCCGAAGACCCTAAATCTTCTACTGCACGGCATTACGCCGAAATGACGATAGATGCTTTTGATTATCAAAGACCCGGGTCAAGCGATTATTATGTTGGGGAAGCACTGAAACTTCAAGCAAATGTATTTTATTATCTCACGGTCGGCGTGAAGATTGAGCAGGACGGTTCAGCTCCTGTTTATAAAACACATCATATTACGATTGATAACACCAGTGCTGCGGCTGTACTTTCAGGTACAAACTATGACGGCGGCACGGTAACTTCACTCGATACACCTCTGACATTTGATATTGATTATCGTAAAATCAACGATTTAAAATATTTCTTTGTTGAAGCGGATGATTCTTTAGCAGATATAACTGTAAAAAATAGATTATCAAAAATGCATCAGTTTTTGGACAACGAAACTTATAGGGAGGAGATTCTGTCATTAACAAATCAAAGTGAAGACAATATTGAAAATCAGAACGATATAATAACAAAAAGAATTTCTCTTACTGCGGAAACGCCGGTATTAAGTCTGTTAAATATAACGAGTGCATTAGAATCTGCAGTCGGTAATGATTGGATACGATCTTTTTCCGATATTCTTCCTACTCCATATTACACAGGATTAAAAGCCGGTGACCTTACTCGCCCTGTATATTTAGTCGTATGCTATGATACGGTTTATGATGATAACGGCAGAGTAGATAATACTGTTATTTTACAAAAGATTGACACCGGTCTTAATAACGGCGGTATTGATGTCTTTCAAACAGACTTAACAACTGATGTTTTAGCTAAAAACACCGGCGGAACTTGGTCATATAAACCCGATACATTCTCATTTAACTCCATGGATTTCGATAGCTATGACGTCTACGGTCAGACGTTAGATGACATTAATATATACTATGAACACATTAATCCCGAATTGATTGGGTATACAGATAATAATATTTACAACGAGGACGGTAAGATTATTTACCGTAATGCCTCAGGACCTATCTACAGATACGTAAACGATGCACTGAATGTTGCATCTCTTACAGGTATCACAACAACGAGAATTCAGCTCACTGCGCCGAACGGCGATTTAAGCAGAATAAAGCTTACAGGCACTGAAGGCAGTGCAAATGTGAGCCTTGTTAAGCGTACCTTTGAGGTTGAAGATGATTTTGACGGGAGACTTTCAAGTCACGTAACAGACAGTCCCGTGTATTTAGACCCGTACAGTCGGGATACTGATATAGAATTCTCTTTCTCGTTAACAAGTTATTCTTTTGATAATATCGTTGCCGGTTCAGATGTATATGAAACTGTTTATACCTATTATCTCAAAGATTCGGACTTCATAAAAATTAATGACACAATCGGCAGTTATTACGCCGATATCCCGATAGATATTTCGGAAATAGACCAAGTTTTATGGGAGACAGACGAAAACGGCAACCACAGAGCAGTTATTTATGAGTTTAGATTTACGCCTGTTTATGCTGACGATGAAATAGGTGAAGCAAAAACCATGTCTGTATTCGCATTAAGCAAAGGGGCAGATAAAGTTTTAGGCACTTCACTTTCATTAAATTCTGACACGGGAGACGCGATTATTCCGGCTGTAGCCGACATAGCTGTTACGACCAATTTCATGGAGGAAGTATCTCCATTCGGCGGAAAAGACATGAATGATGTTTTCAGAGATGATACAGCGGAAAATGTTGATGTTCCCATGTTATATTTAAATGATACGGATCAATATTTAACTGTAAACACAAATAAACCGGCAACTGATGCATATCAGCAACCTACCGTAAGAATAGGAACAGCGGAATACAGTTATGGAAATCCTATTTTATTTACGATAAATTCAGACGGTGAAATCGTTAAGCAGAGTCCTTATTATCATGAGAGAGTTGAATCAGAGACCGGAACTGTCGGTTTTACGTATGACATTGAAGATTTAATCGACCCCAACACTATCGAAACCGATAAAAAATACCGGGTCTATATCCGTATGCCCTCATTCGGCGAAAACGTTGAACCGGTGTACTACTGTTTTGATTTAGCTTATGACTCAACGCCGCCTGAATTTGAATATACAATTGATGAATCCGATAATAAAGTTACCATTACTCTGGATAGTTTTACAGATGATTTAAGCGGTGCGGAAAAATTTGAGTTAAGTTATCAGACATATGACGAGACTATACATGATGCACGTACTATCAGAGCTGAACTTAAAGCCGGTGAAAGTTATATATTGACAGAAAACAATCTTGTGAGGTTTATGGCACAAGATAAGTTGGGTAATCTCAGTCAGGAATATCTGTCATTCAGCAGCATAGACAATGAAGCCCCTTGGGTAATGAATAATGAATATCCGACACTTGACACAAACGAGCATTATATCACCATACCTTTTAATATACAAGACCAAAGCCGTATAACAGATGTTCAAATCAAATTCTCTGATGCGTATATGGCGGCTGTGAATAAATACCTTACGGATCAAGGACTTGAAGCACCGGAGTATTTTTCAATTGAAAATATCCCGGGTACGCGCACACCCGCTGTAGTAGTAGATACACCGGCGACAAGCAAACATTCATACCTCAATGAAGATAGTAATAACCCTGAAGAATCATATTATTATTATAAAGATTTTACACTTGAATTCTACATTTTCCCGGGTTATGCCCTCGGGGAAGTAATTGTGACTGTTACTGATGAATTAGGTTCTGTGAATGAGTGGAAATTCTCCGAAAATTTACTCGATTATACGGAGATGCTCTATCATTCTGTCCCCCCAGCCGCAATAACAGACAGCGTATATGAATACGGCGGTTCAATTGGGTTTAATATACCTGTGAAACTGAAAACTTTCACATCAACAGAAAACGAGTTCAGTAAAACACATTCAGGGCTTAATATTACTCAAAACGGCACTTATACCCTTGATTTTACAGATAGATTCGGGAATATGTTCAGTGCCCCCATTATCGTAAACCTCTACGACGATGAGTATGCACATAATATTGAGTTTTCTGAAACCGAACCGACTAACCAAAATATCACTGTTAGGGTAACGACTTCTGACCCTGTTAAAGTTATAGACAGCGGCGAGGAAGCGAATACGTTAACCCTAACTGCAACAAACAACGGTGCATTAACTTACACAATTAAAAGTGCAGCAGGTACAGACGAAAGAGAATACAGTGTCAATGTAAACAATATCGACAAAACCCCCGACGAAATCTTAGTTTACAGCAGTGTAAACGGTTATGAAACTGTTGACGGTGATGTCACGACTATCTACGGCACAGAAACTTATACAGCGTTTGTCGCAGAGGGTATAGGTTCATTTGAAGACGGAATAAACGAGTATACAATTAAGTCAACATCTGATACATTTACATTCACATACACCGATGAAGCAGGAAACGTATCAACCAAAACAATCAGCGGTGCAGGAAAAATATTCAACAGTCCCGAAGACTATGATATAAGCTATTGGGTTGCGGATTTCTACGCAGGCGGCAGTATAATCGGGAAATATAACTCAAGTGACAGCGGAGAATTCACGCTCCCCGTGACGAATAAGGATATTACGGCGGTTGTAACGGCGTTTAATTCAGACACAACGGCTATTCCGGCGGAATTGACGGTTACAGGCAGTTCCGATGCGGGAATTACAGCTAAGACAGCTCAAAACACAATAAACTTCACTGTCCCGGGTACGGCGAACATAAGTCTTGTTGCCGGAAATACGGTTACAGGAACGGTTACAGTGCCCGCCGGTACTATTGATAAAGAAGCCCCGACAGGAAGTGTTGAGTATAAGATTATTACAGCGGAAGAAATAATCGGCGGCGTTACTTATGACGAAGATGACGTTTTGGTTTATTTTGTACCCTCTGACCCCGCCGAAGTACTCCGCGTAACAGGCGACCGTGTCGTAAAAGACGGCGGCAGATATTTCATTAACTTAAATAACGGTACAGGCGGAATGTTCACATTGACCGATACAGCCGGGAATGTGGGTACTGTACTCGCACAAGCTATATATGTTGCCCCGAAAGATGAAACCGCCCCAACGATAACAAGCGAGCGTTTCTTAGGCGTAAATGAAACAATTACGCAAGAGATGTTACTAAACACGCCCACGAATAATTCTCTCAATCTGCTTATTATGTTTGATGAAATCATTGGCGATTTTGAGGCTGTGGCTTATCCGTCAGGTATTAATAATGCTCAGGCTCCTGATTCAAGCGAATATGTGAGTATCACAAAAACAGGATTACAACAGGTAAAGGTTGAGTTCAAGAAAAACTGTCAAGTAAAACTCTCCATAAAGGATAAAGAGGGCAATGAACTGCTGCTTACACGCCCCGGAGTAGCTATTACGTGTATCGACAAAGACAAACCGATATTCATAGTAAATCAAACACCGCACGGCGGCACGGAAGCTATATCAATTACCGCAGACGAACCGGTGTTAGCTACAGGCAAAGATGAAGACCAAATATATAAAACAGAATTTACATACGAAGTAAAAGCAAACGGCACATATAGCTACGCGTTTATCGACAGAGCCGGAAATATGGGCAGTATCAGCGTCCCTGTCACAAGCATTGACGACAAAGCTCCGCTTATAACAACGGCAACCACTGCAATACAAAGTCTTGACGGTAAAAACGAAAAAAACGCTGTTGCGGATGTATTAACCCAGACAAGCGGCGATATGGAACTTGCATTTAATATTACAGATGATTCGGCGGCAACGGTTGTGGTTGTAAACACCAAAGCACCCGAAAAGGAACTTGAGGTATACGATACCCCTCTCGGAACATACGAGGGTGTAAGCTTCTCTAATGCCGTCCGTATAACGGAAAACGGGATAATAAAGATTACCGCAACAGACGCAACCGACAAAAAAACATCTGTTTATGTTGTGATAAACACGATAGATAAAGAAGCCCCTGTATTCTCATTTGAAAGCCTGTCAACCATGCGTGTTAAAAAGGATTCGGGACTGTCAGCACTTGAAACAGAACTGCTTGAAGGCGTTAGTGCAACAGACAGAGGCGCAGGACTTGACGGCACAGTTTCTGTTAATGTGAGCGGCGTTAATCTTGCCGTAACAGGTACATATACGGTAACTTACAGTGCAACCGATAATATCGGTAACACTGCAACACGTTCACGAACGGTTATAGTGGCAGACGGACTTGAGCGTTCGATTATCTTCGGCGGAGACGAAACTGTTGATGCATATGAATTATACAATACTACTTCATCAAGTCTTACATTCAATACAGCGGTAAATATTGACCGCGGCGTTAGTATATACAATTTCTATATAGCAGAGGGATATAGGACAAAAGGACAGATGAAATACGCAGACGAGTACGCAGCAGGTTCGGCTTATGCACTTGACACAGAGGGTTACTACACAATACTTGCCAAAAACGGCGATTCGGATATGTTCCTTGTATATGTATATTATCAACCTTTAAACTAAGCGGAGGGAAAAAATTATGAAATTATTTAAAAACAAAATCACCGACGCTAATGTGAAAAAGGGTAGTAAAATGTCAGGTAAAAGTTTTATAAAACGCTGTGTTTCTGCACTGTTAGCGGCTGTGATGACTGCGGCGGCGATGGCTGTCCCCGCCTCTGCAGCGGTCACCACCCGTGAAATCGCAAACGAATTCATTAAAGTCAATGTGTCTACAGAAAACGGCGGCTACAGTATTACTACCGTTGACGGTGATATTTTAAAAGACAAAGATTCAAATGCTTCACTGTTACATACGGGAGCACATTTCGACAGTTCATTTACTTCATTCAGAGTGGGCGGGGAAGACTATGTATTCGGCAGCGATTATTCACTCGGAAATTTCAGCGAGGTTTTTTACGGGCTTAATGAATCTCTGGTAACTGCTTCGACTGATACTGTTACCGCGACGTGGGTACTCCCGGGGAAACTCAGGGTTATTCAGACAATCACATTGGTTAATAATTCAACAGATGAAGCAAACGGTACGGCACAAATCAGTTATGAAGTAGAGAATATTTCAGGCGAAACCCAAGAAGTCAAAAGCCGTATGCTGATGGATACAAAACTCGGCGGAATGGATGCGGCATACTACGAAACAGCAAGCTCAACACAAGGCGCAAAAGCTAACGTAATTTCATCTGAAACTACGATAACGGGCACTGACGTCCCGATGAGCTATACCGCTATGAACGCAGAACAGTTTGCTACAATAGTCGGTTACGGCATAAACGGCGTTATGGATAGTACTAAGCCGTATCAAATGACTTTCGCTCATTGGGCAAATCTTGCCTCAACAAAGTTTGACTATGAAGCTACAGGCGAGAATTTCACTCACCCGCTCAATGATGAACTTACAGCAGACAGTGCCGCCGCACTGTACTATGACCTCGGATCTCTCGGTGCAAACGAGAAAAAAACATTCTCTACATATTACGGCGTTACTGCAAATACAAAAAATAAGGAAAATACCGTTTTAATCAACACTGTTGCGCCGTCAAAACTTGAACTTGCCGAAAATAACCTGCAATTTATAGGCTCATCAGGCGAAGAGGACGGGAAAGTCCGTATCAGCTCTATGATTACAAACCCCGTAGCTAACGGAAAATCATATGAAAATCTGCGCGTAGTAGTTTACTCAACCGGGTTTGATACTTATACCGTAAATGACGGCGGAACGGAGCAACTTTATGATAATGATGATCCGTTGTTTATTGAAATAGTGAATTTCACATCAGGCGAGAATACAACACAGTTTTTTGACTTCTATTTTAAACCGAAAGAAACACCCCAGCTCGGCAGTTTTGTTACGCGTGTCTATGATATGAAAGACAACGCGCTTAAAGAATATTCCGATACATATCTGCTCGGCGAAACAACAAACTATATCTATCTGCCCGGTACATCAGGGGAAATCCCGAAGGTTACAATAGCCGCCGCAACACCTGAAATACTCTATAATGACGGTGCGCGGACGATGACGGTGACAGGTCTCGGTATGACCTTCTTAAAGGCATGGCTTGATCACGTAGAACTTAAAGGCGAAGGCGGAACATTTTCCATACCGAATAACGAAAAAAGTATCACAATAAAAGACGACGGAACTATGTCTGTTCGACTGACAGACTATATGCCTGCCGGGGATTATTCTGTTCACTTTATGTTAAACAGCGGCAGAGACGAAGGTATACCCGAAGACTTAAGCAACAGCGGTGTTAAAGTCAATATGTCGTCTGACGAGAAATATAAAAATCAGGTTTACGGTGTTGTAGCTATACAGCGTAAAGAGGTTACAGGTGATATACAAGCAGACAACAAAGACCAATACGAAATTGTGACATACGAAACGGAAGAGGAATTTGCCGAAGTCTACGGCGACGGTGACAGTGAGGATATCCTTATTTACGCTAAAGGCGATATCGTAAATACTGTGGAAGAGCCGGATGTATATTACTTAACGGGGGTTGAAAAGGATGTTGTTATTAATGATGTTCTAAACTACCACGGCAGTTCTCTGACTATCACAGAGTCAGACGACGGCGTTGAAATGTATATGGACGGCAAAATAACGACACTCGGTGCAAATACAACCGTTCGCGACGGCTCGGCTGTTTTCAGCGTTGAAAACGGTACGTATTATGGTTTGCCTGTTTACACATTTGACGGTTACATTGATGAGAAGTTTGATGATGAGGTTATCGAACTTCGCTGGGGAAATGAACATATCGACAGATTACAGTCTATCGGCGGTTTCCTCATGGATTTAAAATACGGCGTTTTAGCTAAAATTGAAGGCGACAAATCGCTTTCGGGCTTTGATGAGTCAAAACTATATAACGTAATCACTTTCGGCGGAACACTGGACATAAGCTTTCTTACACCCGGCGGTGCTGATGCAGCACGCCGAAACAAGAATATTGACAGCGCGGGCAATGCAATACCGCCAACCAACGAGGTAACAACAGACTATAGAAATGCGGACGGAAATCATTATACTCAAATAAGAACAGTACCGAATCCTAACTATATTAAGCCTGAAAAGACAGCAACCAAAACAAAAGCAGACGGTTCAACCGTTGATTATCATACATCAGATCAGTATGACGTAGGCTCATTCCAATTTTCAGCCGGAGCAGAAGTCGAAGACGTAATGTACGGTTCAAACCAAAACGGACCGCAATACCTCGGTACAAATGCTAACGCTTATATTGAAATACCGTCATTTATGAAGACGGCGACAGATGGTTCTAACCCCGAAGCAACAAACGGTATTAGTGCTTCACTCGGTATCAACAGTATAGGTTTCGGCGACGGTGTCGGAAAAGTGAGCATTGCCGGCGCTATGACTGTGCCTGTTGTCGGCGTGGAAGCAGAAGTTGAGCTTGTTGTAAGACAGAATGAGAGCGGCGCATGGCGTCCTGATAAGGTATATTTAAAAGTCGGCGGGTTTGAACCCGGCGTGAATATTGACGGTACAGGTGCTTTTTGGCTGACAGGACTCGGCGGCGGTGTTGAAAATCTCTATGATACAATTTACGGACCGTCGGGCGAAGTGCCTCTGTCGGTAACACTGTCTATTGACTTTGATATTTATAAGGTTTTGAGTTCAACAGCCGATATAACCATTAACTGTTCGGGAAGCGGCGAAATACGTTTCTCTGAAATGGCTATTCACGGTGCTGATAATATTCGTATCTTAGACAGCGGTTTTATTAAAGTTCAAGGTAAGCCCACATTTGCCATAAGCCTCGGAGCAACCATAAACTTTTTATCAATACTTCAAGGGCAATTCGGTCTTGAATTCGGTGAGAATCTTTTCAGTGTTTTAGCAAGTGTAGCTGTTTCAGTACCTAAAACAATTAAGTTTATCGGAGGTATGAAGATAGCCGGTGCTGAACTGGGCGGAAACTTAGAAAAAATCTGGGGAGCATTGAGCTTCCTCGGTTTTGAAATCGGCGCAACATTTTATATAAAGAGCGGTGACTTTGAGTTTACTAACAGTGCCGAAGACGACAGCATTATGACAATGCGTTCTTCGCGATACGACCCTGTAACAGACACGACAGAGGTTATGATATTCGGCAGTAACCTTAAAAAAGCCGCCGTCTCTCAAATTGACCCGCGTATGGGGAAAGCTTCAATCGGTTCATCGGGTGATGTAGTTATTCTTATGACAGACCCCTTAACCCCGCAGACAAAAATCATAGCCAATCCCGAAAGAACAACACATTTAGCACAAGTCGGCACAGACGGGGACTATATCTTCTACATAACAAAAGCAGGTAATGAAAAAGCAGAAACCGAAATTGACCCCGACGGCTTTGAAGATACGGTTACACTGAAAAAGAATGATGTGCCTTTTGATCTTAAATTCTACTCAGCACCGGACGACGATGCTGATGAAGCGGAGATTGAAGCGGCATTCACCGACGTAAACGCGAATTTCGTTGACGGCGGCGATACTGACGAAGATTCAGTTGCCCTCTTTATGAAAGACCTGACAGCAGGCGACCAAATCAGCTTCGGGTTTGACGGCGCGTATAATATTACAGCACTTGAAGCCGTGCCGATGCCTAAACTCACTTCAACAAGTGCCGTAATTTCAGACACTGATTTAGTAACCGCTTGGGAGGGTGAATCCCTCGGCGGTGCGACTGTATCTGTTGTACTTTCAGATACAAACGGCAATAAAATTGTTGCAGAAAATATTGACGCTGACGAGTTGACCCATACCATTTCAGTAGCAGAGATTCTTGATTTAGGCATAAAACCCGGCAGTTATACTGCAAAACTCATTCTTTCAAAAGAAGATTCAATTTATAAATCCCATGATGCAGCAACTGTAGTTATCGAAGACCCGTATGCTCCGGATCCGATTCAGTCGGTAACAGTTACAAACGCCGGTAATGAATATCTCAGTGTTAACATTGATACCGCTGAATTAAACGGTGTTTTAGGTGCGGAAATTGATTCAGCCGATGTTGAAAGCTATGAAGAAGCCGGAATAATAGTTGTAGAAGATGACGGAAAATACTTCCCGCTCTATCCGGTTGACGGTTACTTCATTGACATTTATGAAGAGGGTGAACTCTTAAAATCCGATTTGTATTTCAAAGCTCATGAAGTTGAAGCGGGCGAAGTCAAAGTCGGCGGCACTCAAAATATTATTCAAGTAGTAGAAAGCGACGGTGAACTGACAGAAGATCCGACCGGTGAGAAAAAGGAAATTAAATTCACTGTAGGCAAGGAGTATAAAGCGGTAGTCAGAGCCTCAATAATTGACAAAGACTTATCATATCACGTCAGCGAAGCGGTTGAGTCAGCCCCTGTAATACTCACGGGAGCTACACCGCCGACTGTTTCGATTGAATCAACAAATCTAATTGAGTATATTGACAACGAGTATATCAGATACGCGACGAAAGAATCGACAGATACATATACTTTCGGCACAAGTGTTCCGACAAGCGGCACTTTAGTGATTGACGGTGAGTTTTACGCTTTGTACAATGAACTTTCAACCGCCCGCAATGTTTCATTGCCGCTTGAAGCCGGTATGCACGAAATAACTTATATGGCTATAGACAATGAGGGCGACAAAGCGGAAAAAACAATCTATGTTAACGTGGATACGTCCGCGCCGACGATTATGCTTCAAACGCCTTACCATGGCTCAACGTATACCGATTCACTCTTATTTGCGGGAGAGGCTGACCCCGATGCGACGTATTCTATCGGAATAGGCGATATTACATTGCCCGATAAGACTTTCCCGGACGGCGAATTAGAGTTTATTGCAACAGATTTCCCGACCGATACCGACAGCTTGGAAATTACAATAACGGCAACCGATACAGCAGGTAATTCCGGGAGCAAAACGTTTACCGTTTATAACAGCAAATTAGCCGACATCAAAAAAGTAAGAATCTACAACGGCGGTTCAGCTGTTCAAAACAGCGGTTTGTCTATCGGCGAAGCCGGTAACAAATTGCCGCTCAGTCTAAAGGGCGTTACAGACGAAAACGAACTGATTGATATAACCGACAGCCCGAACACGTCTTTCTATGTCGCAGCCGGGACAGCGGCGGAGGTTAACGACAATATCATAACCACCACCGAACAAGGCGGCTCAGCTATGATACTTGCGAGCTTCAACCTCGGCAGTATTGTGCTTGAAGACGGTATCAGCGTATTCTCAGGCAGTGTAGATTATTCGGCTCTGACAGAAATTTTAAATGAAGCAAAAGCAATTGAAAAAAATGAGACAGGCGAAGACTATTCCGATGAGTCTTGGGATGCGCTTCAAGATGCAATAGCGGCGGCTGAAATTGTTGCCGGATTACCCGGTCCATCACAGGAAAATATTGATACACAAGTAGAAAATATTCGAGCGGCAATAGACGGATTAAAACTCCCGAAAACAGCGGCTCAAACCGCCGAAACGCCTGTTCCCGCCGAGATTGGCGCAACATCATTAAAACTCGGTAATACCTATGAAACAGAAGAAAACGGCGGCATAGAATATCAAATTCAATCATCCGAACAAGAGGGTTGGGACGACGACTGGGAAACTTATGACACCGAAAACGGTATAACAGGGCTTACGCCGGGTAAAAATTATAAACTCCGCGTGAGATACACCGGGACTGAAGAACTTGACCCGGGGTTACCGTCTGATGAAATTGCCGTAGGAACAAACAGCGATACTCCTCCGGCTGTGGTAGGCTCATACACCGGAAACGGCGAAACATTTACGTATACGATAGACCTGATTACAGGTGCAGAATATTCAAACGATGGTACAACATGGCAAGATTCAAATGTTTTTACGGATATAACTCCCGAAACGGAAATTACATTCTATGCGCGTATTAAGGGTGATTCACAGCGGCTCCCCGGCGTAATCGGGACTACAGGCGCGATAACATTTACAAAACTGACGGATAAATTGCCGCCCGACTTGAAATATACATTAACAGGGGATGATTTCCCAAAAACATTAACTTTTACGCTTATAGAGGGCGCAGAGTATGCGTTTGACGGCAGTGGTTTTAGAGATGAAAATATCTTCCTTGTTCAGTCATCCGGTACTTTTACAGCAGAGATTCGTTATAAAGTGACTTCGACACATTCAGCGTCCCCCATAAATTACGTATCAATTAACGTTGATAAGACTAAGAACTTCACACCGAGTGCTCCCGAACTCACTTATGTGAAAGAAGAAGACGGCACGTATACCGTGACTATTCCGACAGTGGAGGGAACAGAATACAGTTTTGACGGTGAGATTTACGGCAGTACGAATACCCTTACCGGGGTGAATGCCGGTGAGACAGTAACGGGATATATCAGGTATTACGAAACATCGGCTTTCGCAGTGGGCGACAGTGTTTCCGGGTCGGTAACAATACCGAAACCCCAAGCGGCGGCGGCAGTAATTTCACCAAACGGCGGGACATACGCCTCAAGTACGCAAATTACACTCACAAATGATACGCCGTATGCTAAAATGTACTATACTATTGACGGCAGTATGCCGAACGTAACGTCAGCAGAGTACACGGGAACATTTACGCTTGCCGTGAATTCAACGCTGAAAGTACTGACGGTTGCCCCGGGGTATACGGACAGTGAGATAGTTTCAGCCGGATTCAGTATTTTACCGCCTCAATCGGCTATTGCAGAAAAACCCACAATTTCACCGAACGGCGGCACATTCGCGAATACTGTTTCGGTAACGCTTTTTACCCCTACGCCCGATGCGCAAATCTATTACACGACAGACGGCAGTACACCTACGGCGTTGAGCACTTTATATACAACAGCATTTATACTGAATGATTCTGCTACAGTAAAAGCTATCACAGTCAAAAATAAGATGCTTAATTCCGACATTGCAAACGCAACATTCATCAAAACACAAACACCTCCTCCGGGTGACGACACTGACGACAACAATAACAATAATAATAACGGCAACAACAATTACAACAACAGCGAAAGCGGTAGTTTTGACAGCAGTTACGCTGTATACCCGTCAACCCCGATCGAAACAACCGACACAGCAGACAAAAACCGAATCCGTACTAATGTAATCTTAAACGGCAGTTCACGCAGTATTTATATTACCATTCGCAAAACCGAAACAGAGACATTCATTTCATTCGGCGGTAAGGAATACATAACGTACAGCATTGAGGCACTTCAAGTTCTGAAATCCGCTGAACAAATATTCATAACCACAAGCGGTAACATAGCCTATATTTCAGCGGTTTTACCTGACAGTATTGTCATTTCAGGCGCGAATAAAGACGGAACGCTTAATAGTGAGATAACGCTAAAAGCGCTCGAATATGCTTCAAGCAAAATCAAAAAAGGCGGCACAGTAATCATCCGCACTGGAAACAGCATTAAAGCGGTAAGTAAAAAAGCGGCGCAGAAGTTAGCCGACCTTGCGAAAAAATTAGGCGTTACAGTAAAATTACGCCTTGAAACTACAGATGAAATAGGTATTGTTTCGCGACTGACAATAACGCTTGACGGGATTATCAAAACCAATTTCTTCAGTACTGTAGAAATTGACCCGAATCCGGTGAAAAACGTACACGGCTTACCAAATGAACCTGTACAGTGCCAAATAAGTATTAAGCCTGTCGGGAAACTTGACAGAAAAATCCGCGTAATTTTAAGACAGTCAAACTACGGCTTAAATATCAAATCCGGCGAAACTGTCAGTGTCTATATACACGACACCAAAACAGGCAAACTCTACAGAGTCCGTGCCACAGCAGACAAAAACGGCTTCCTGCATTTTGACACAGGGGTAGGCGGCGACATTTATATAGGCGGCTAAAAAACTTTAACAAAAAATCAGCGGGTGAAATTCAAATTCACTCGCTGATTTTTCTTTATGTCAAATTTCATCTTTTCTATTTAAGTTTGAATATTCTCAAAAAAAACAAAAAACATTTAAGTTGTGTACGCTGAGTACGATATAATAAAATAATAGAGTTTTGCTGAAAGGCTCTTATTAAAGTCGATTATATTCAGTCAGAAAGCGGGGTAACAATGAACATATCAAGCGTCAGCACCGGGATTCGTTACACTTCAAACAGTGCTCTTTTCGGGAAAAATGTCGATTGGTCGAAAGTCCCGAGCAAGGATTACAATTCGCCGCCTGCGAGTGACATCAGAAGTATGGTAAGACAAAATGCCAGAGAATATGCGAACGCAACAACCGACGAGGAACGAACACGTCTGAAAAATGAAGCAGATACGCTGTTTCATAAATATGTTTCACAAGCCGCACCTGATAGAAAAAAACTGCTCTCAAGTGCGCGAACGGCAATTGGGGCAATGGGCAGCAGCGTTGCTGCGCGCCGCAGTTTTAAACTGAAAATAACACGTTCTAAAACCATTATTGATTATTTTATCGAAGCGCAAAATAAAAATAAGAAAAAGCGTTACGAAATAAGCTTTGAGGGCGGTTCTGTTACAAAAGAATCGGACGGCAGTTATACCGCCAGACTCGGCGGCGAATCTGCTATTTCTATAACCGCGACGGGTATTACATTTATCCCGTCAGGGGCGGAGTTAAAGTCACAACAGGAAATCGTTGATTTTTGGAATCAGAACCGAACTGCCGCAATAGCAGAAAATGAAGGGCGACCAAGTCGCGTCGGCGGCATTGATGTAAAGGCGTAAAATGAATTCAAGAAAAAACAGTTTCAGTATAAAGATTTTTGCCGGTATTGCTATTATTATATTTGCTGTCGGTCTTTTGGTGTTCTTTGTCCTGCGGATTTTTATGCCTAAAACCTATGAGGAAGAAACAGCTCTGAAGATAACAGAAAACACCGCCGCTTTAGCTTTAACTCTTCAAAATACACCTATGACAGAGTGGCAGAATGAGCTTTTGCAGTTTTGCCTTTTAAATAATACAGGTGCAGCGATTTTTGATGAAAACGGCACTAAAATCGGTAACTTAAACATTTCGATTTATACCAACACGGATAGTCTTATTACACAGACGATAACGGAAAGCGATGTCAGCTTAACATTTGAAAACGGCGGTAAGCCTTATACAATCGTTTTTTACGTTAATACTGCCGATGTAAAACAAGTCACAGATACATTCGGGAAATTGTTTCCTGTTGTTATTATTATGGATTTGATTATTTCTGTTATAATTGCTTTTCTTTATACGCACTTTGTTGTAAATATTAAAAATCTACAGATTACAAATGAAAAACTTCAAGCAGATATAAAAGAAGAACGCCGGCGGAGGGATTTCTTTTCTGCCATTTCTCATGAACTTAAAACCCCCGTGACAATCCTCAAAGGCGAACTGGACGGAATGATTCTGAATGTCGGTAAATTCAAAGACCGCGATAAATATCTTAAAGAAGCCTATGAAACGACAGAGTCGATTGAATTTCTCGTTCGGGATATTATGACAGCAGCAAAACTGCATATAATAAAACTTACGCCGGAAGAATGTAATCTTTTAGAAATTACTGAAGATTGTTTAAATAAGCTCAAAGAACCAATAAATGAAAAGAATCTGCAAATCAAACAAAACTTTAGGGATTTCCCTATTTGCGCCGATAAAAAACTTATTCAATTAGTAATGTCAAACATCATCGGAAACGCTGTTAAACACTCACCGCAAGGAGCGTTGATTAATTTGAGTTTAGATGAAAACCGAGTATTTACTGCCGCAAATCACAATGTTCAAACTGAAAACACTCCTTATGATTCCGATTTAAGCGGCGGTTTGGGATTGTATATAATAAAATCAATTCTTGTGCTTCACGGGTTTAGTTACAGCATTGAAAACACAGAAGACGTAACGTGCTTTACGATAATTTTCACAAAAAAGTGATGAAAATGTGATACAAAAAATACCTGAATGTGATTAATACTGATTATAATTAAAGACATACACATTGTTTTGTGTATGTCTTTAAAATTTTCAGGAGGTTTTTTTAATGTATTTTCGTAATAAACTCAAATTGATCAAGAAAATCACAGCCGCGTTGTTGTCGGTAATATTATGTTTAGGTTTGCTTATCGGCTGTGGGGGTGAAACTGTGTCGCAGCCGAAAGACTATATCTACAACCTTGCGGAATTCAAAGCTATAGGCGAGAACTTTGATATACTCGCTGATGTTTCAGTTGACGGCGAAATGGTTTATATGCTCACCATTAAAGAAGAAGCCGGAGACAACGGTATGCTTGAAAATTTCTATCTTTTAAAAACTGATCTTTCGGGTAGTGTTATAACAAAACAGTTGCTTTCATCTGCGACAGAAGAACAAACGGAAAATGGCGATTACACGATTTATATGGGTTTAAGTATCGGCAGTGACGGCTCGGTTTATTTGATTCGCCAAAAATATATGAAATTTATTAACGCAGAGGGTGTTACCGAACCGGGAAGCGAGACAGCTATCGTTTTAAGAGACGGTGAAACTGAAACAGTCTTAGCAGACTTAAATTCAATACTCAAGCCGCTTGGATATGATACAGAGTTTATGTATTTTGATAACTTTGAAGTGGTTCAAAACTGTGCATATGTTACAGCCAATTCAGCGTACGTCTGGGCATTTGACCTTGAAAAAGCAGAACTCATCTTTGACAATAAACCTCTTCCGGGCGGCAGTAACGGAAATATCAGTGGTTTATTTACTTCATCGGACGGCAGCATAAATATTGTTACATACGGTACAATCGAAGAAAACGCCGAAATTACCGAGAAACTGACTGTTGTCCCGATAAACCCTAAAACCGGCAACTACGGGAAAGCAGAAAGTATTGACGTTCCGAGCGGTATTAATTCATACATAACAAAAGGCGACGAGAGATTTTCCTATTACGTCTATAATAAATCATCAATCTATGGGTCTAACGGCGAAAACTTATCACTTGTTGCAGACCTTTCTGCGTCGGGCGTTAATCTATATGATATTACAATGGTTATACCTATTTCGGAGTCCCGGTTTCTTATTTCGGGGTATGCGGCAGATTCAATAGGGAAGAATCAGCTTTATATGCTCACAAAGGTTGACCCGAATGATGTTCCCGATAAAACAATACTTACAGTTGGGGCAATTGCCGATTCGTCTTATATTTCGGGGTTCATATCGGAGTTTATGCAAAAGAATCCGCATTATCAAGTTGAGATGAAACTTTATTCAACCGATAGCAGTACGTCGTTTGATGATGCACTTGGGGTATTAAATACGGAAATAATAGCCGGCAATGTCCCTGATGTGCTGTTTATTGAACCGGGTATGCCGTATGGAAACTATGTTCAAAAGGGTGTTTTTGCAGACCTTTACCCGCTTATTGACAACGACCCCGATATTAAAAGAGAAGACTTTTTACAGCCGTTTTTAAAAGCTCTTGAAACAGATGGCAAGCTTTATTCAATAGCTCCCGCATTCGACATAGAAACCCTTGTCGGGAAAACATCTGTCTTCGGAGAAAAACAGGGGCAGAGTATTGAGGAACTTCAAGCCGCCGCACAAATAAACGGGGGAAGTCTTTTCGGAGAAACAATTGACCGTGATGTGTTTTTTGACAGGATTTTTAAAAGAACAGCAAGATTGTTTGTTGATGAAGAAAAAAACGTATGCTACTTTGATTCGCCTGAATTTATTTCACTGCTTGAGTTTACAAAATCGCTTCCGCCGCGTTCGCCTGATGCAGAGCCGTTTGTAAATACACTTTGGATGCCTGACGAGACAGGGGATTATAAAGAAAACAGAACGTTAATTCAGTATGCGCGAGTTATGGAATTCAGAAACATTGTTTCACTTGAAAAAATTGATTTCGGTGAGCCGATTACATTTTTAGGCTTTCCCAATTCGTCGGGCGGGACCGGTATTTCTGCAATCCCAATGCTTGAAACGGCAATTCCGGCAAAAACAAAAAATCTTGATGGTGCGTGGGAATTTGTTAAAGAACTGCAATCCTACGGCGATGCATTTTTAGAAAAAATCGGTTATTCACCGCTGTGGTTTTTCCCGTCGCTCCGGTCAGAACTGGATATTGCCGCCGAAAACGCAACGATTCCGCCGTTTGAATATGATAACTTCGGTGAACGCGCACAGCGTTTAAATTGGCTCGGTGCAGACTTATCAAATCAACCGAATAATACCGAAGCGGATAATGCAAAAATCTACGCATTATTTGACAGTATAGACGGCATACGCCGCAGTAATCCGGCGATTGAAAACATTATTACAGAAGAGACTCTGACATATTTTAATGGGAATAAATCCGCTGCCGAAATAGCAGACATAATTCAAAACCGCGTAATGACATATCTTGAGGAACTTCAATAATTTAAACGGGAGAGGTAAAATTACCTCTCTCGAAATTTTTAAGTTATGCTCTTTGTGTAACTATAAATCTTTTGCTCCAGAGCCGATAGTGCTTCAGGCGTTAACCTCATATCCGCGTAAAGATTGAGTTTTTGCTGTAACGCTTCCGGCGTAATTCCGGCTTCTTTGTAAGCGGCAGGTGTATGGGTGTAAATCCAATGCGGGCTGTAAATCTTATCACCGACAACAATTGAATAATCAGAAGCAAAGTAGCTCACTATATCCGCTTCGCTCCCGTGCAGAATTAAATCCAGTTCTTCCTCGGTAACCTTTGTCTGCGGGTTGTCAGAAGTAAGATGAGCGGACATTGCTTCTATAACTTCTTCATCAGAAATGTCGAATTTCTTGATAAACGAGTATAAATTCAAGTATTCGGTGAGACTTGACGGCGGATTGTTAAAGAAATCAAAAGACTCCATCCATTCGATTTGTTCAGTATCATCCACAAGCCGCAGAAGTGATACAGTAACATTATCTAAAATGTGATTGCCCGGCTGATAATAGCTTACATTATCGTCAGAACCTTCGGGAAACGGATTCGGCATATTGCTGTCGATAAGTTCTTCTGCCGGAACAGTTGTTGTTGCTGTTTCTGAAATTGTTGTTGTCTCGGTTGTAGTTGTTTCGGTTGTTGTAGCTTCGGTTGTTGTAGCTTCGGTTGTTGTTTCCGGGACGGTTTGATTTTCAGTCGGTTCTGTTTTTTCAGCAAATGTTGATGCCGTAGTAATAACCGACGGTGCGTTTGCCGGAGTCGTTTCATTCGTAGGTTGACAGGCACATAGCAACGTAAAAACCGCCGACGCAATGCAAATTGTTAATATTTTCTTTTTCATAAGTTTTCACCTCTGTATACTATACCGAAATAACGAAGAAGTCTTTCACAAAATTTCGTTTTAATTTAATACATTGTAACACACAAATCCAAAAAATACAATAACAAAGTGTTTACAATAAAATTAAAGTTGAAATACTTATTATGTCTTCGCGGTGAAAATTTACGAAACTATATTCGCTGAATGAAATCTTTTTATTGAATTTGTGTTGTGTAAGTTGAGACGCAGATGCATTTTCGCCCTTGTTCGCGATAAATGTCAACTCGCATATGTGATACTATTATCCAATAAATCCCTTGACAAAATCGCCCAAATATGATATAATGAATAAGGGGGATAAAAATGGTGATATAGCCAAAAAGCTTGATGTTCATCCAAAAGTCGTGAGCGCGTGGGTGTCGGATTTCATGAAGCGCGGGATTGAGGCTCTGACAACGATAAAATATGGCGGAAACCGCCGCAATATGTCTTACGAAGAAGAAACCGAAATCCTTAAACCTTTTAAGGAATTAGCTGAAAAAGGGCAAATTGTCGAGGTCAGTGAAATAAAAGCAGCCTATGAGAAAAAGGTCAATCATAAAATAGGCAATTCGCAAATTTACAGAGTGCTCGCACGCCACAAATGGCGTAAAATCATGCCGCGAAGCGTTCACCCTAAAAAAGCATCACCCGAGGCAATCGAAGCCTCAAAAAAATTAACTCAAAAGTAGCTAACGCGAACAGTGATTTAAAGCATAAAAGTGTGCGATTGATGTTTCAAGATGAGGCAGGGTTTGAGAGAATAAACAAGCCGCGCTATTGTTGGTGCGAAAAGGGTATTCGACCATCAACGCCATGCAATCACATTCACGAACACCGCTATGTTTACGGCGCGGTTGAACCGCTGACGGGCGAGAGTTCGTTTTGGGTTATGCCGCGATGTGATACGGAGTGCATGAATAATTTTTTAGAAAAACTGTCGCAGCAGTTTCGCGATGATTTGATTATTCTTGTGTGCGACGGAGCTTCATGGCATAAATCTAAGGGGCTTGTTGTCCCTGAAAATATTTAGCTGATTTTTATTCTTCCCTACACTCCCGAAATGAATCCGATTGAACAAATTTGGGCGTGGTTGCGTCGTCACGGAAAGCATCTTCAAGTCGCTCCGGGTTGAAATTAAACTCCGGCGAAACAAGCGGTATCTTGGAATTCGACAAAATCCTATGCGGTAAAAGGAGATAAATTCGGAACGCCTGTACTTCCGCTTGATGTTGAAACGAAAACGATTTCTTCTTTGGAGACTGCTGCAAGTTCGCCCCAAAACGAGCCTATGCATTGTGTATCACGCTGTGCTTTCTGTCGATGAAGGGGATTTTGTAAGGTCAATAAGCGTTTTAATGTCTTTCAGTTTAACCCCTGCTGCGTCCCACACACTTTCAGTAATAGTAGCACGCCACTATTGTTATTCCAAATGCAGGTAGCACTATTAATGTAAAAATTATTATATCCAGTACTATTTTATCTTTGTTTTATGTACTTTAATTATTAATGAAATCACTATCGCACGAAGAGAAATAATGATAATCATTTTAGTCCAATAGGCATATTATAGAAAATTAATTTGACAATACTCAAACAATATGATATAATAGAAGAAAGTATTGTTTGATGTGAAAACGATGACATATTCAATAGAGTTAAGGGAAAAAGTACTGGAATATAGAGAAACACACTCGCTTGAAAACACACGCGAAGTATTCGGAATAAACATTTCGACAATTCGAGATTGGGAGAAATTAAGGAAAACGCAAGAGGAAAACCCCGAGAAAGCTACATATTACGTTGATGAAACGGGTATCGACACATTCCTTTTCAGAGCGCGCGTTCGGGCTAAAAGAGGCGAAAAGGTTTACAGCAAAATCAGAGGGAGAAAATTTGAGCGGGTGTCGATTGTAGCAGGTAAAAGCAGCGACAAAGTAGTTGCACCGATGATTTATTCGGGTACGGCTGACAGCTCGCTTTTTGAGAATTGGTTTGAAAATCAATTCTGCCCCGAAATCTCCGGGAACATCTGTGTTATGGACAATGCAAGCATCCACCGTAAAAACAAGCTGTTTGAAATCGCTGAAAAATTCAATGTTATTCTGATTTTTCAGCCGCCATATTCTCCTGACCTAAATAAAATCGAAAAATATTGGGCTTGGCTAAAAAAGAAACTTAAAACTGTTCTTCGCTCTTTTGGTAATTTAAGGGATACATTGTGTCATTGTTTTCAACTTAAAGAGCTATACAGTGGAACGGCGAGCCTATGTCAAACAATACACCCTACACTTGGCTGAAACGCTTTTGCGAGCGGGAAAACCTCCGTTTCTGTGATATACACAGTTTTCGGCACTTTGCGGCTTCGGCTATGATAACAAGCGGTATAGACCTCTTAACCGTATCAAGGACGTTAGGGCATAGTCAACCGTCTACCACATCTAACATCTACGGACACGTTTTTGAGGAGTCCTCGGCGAGAGCTTCCGAAGCGATAACGAGCGTAATCGGCTTGTAAAAAATGACAATAATCAACCTACAAAAAGATACAGCAACTTCCGAAAAGACAGAAGAAAATCATACACCGTTATGGTGTGGACGGCATTCGGACGGACAAGAGTCAAAATCTTGAAAATAAAAAACCCGCGAAGCCTGTAAAAATCAGCCTTCGCGGGATTTCCAAATGCAGCGAGTAATGGGACTTGAAAATAATCGGTGAAAAAATCTTAAGTTTAAAAGCCTCTCAAACCCTGAAAAAATCAGGGTCTTATATTTTGTGTAGTTTGTGAATTTTGCTTTTTTGAGTACAGTAGCGGATAAATAGCGGATAATTTTGAGTTTCTTCTTCTGAAGCATTCCGAAAAGTCGATTTATTTTTCGGATAGCTGAAAAGAAGAGCGGAAGAGGGTTTGAAGCGTTCCGGAAAATATAGTTGAGGATATTTTGGATTGAAGTTATATTTTGTTTTTTACTCTTGAATTTATACATTTGATTATTTGTAATTCAAAAACTAATATAAAAGTGAGTTGTTGCTTGTAATTTTTTTATTCGTCAAGGTAAAATAGAATTTAAATTTAATTATTAATTATAAAATTATGTAAAAAACTACTTGACATATAGCAAAAATATGGTAAATTAAAAGGAGGTAAAGAATTATGTCTAAATATAAAGTTGATGACTTAGTAAAGTGGTTCTTTCAAAATTATAAGAATCCTGCGGATGGTGTATATTATGATAAACGAGAAGGCGGTTATCAATACTTAAATGGTGGTCCGTACGATGCAGAGGAAGTCTTGGTAGAAAAATATCCTGATGTTGATGAAGATACCTTGAATAAAGCAGTTAGTAATATTGAAGCTCAGGGTTACGAGTGGGTAGGTATTGACGAATATTGAAAGCAGTATGGACAAAGAACTGATAAATCGGCACGCACTGCGTGCCGATTTGAGTTGTTTGTATTGTCGCCTGTGTATGCGAGATGAAAATAGGGTTTGAATAGTACAGAATCTAATTAAACCATAAACCGCTTAAAATATTCATCAATCTCGCCACGCATATCATCGCCAACACGAGCGAAACAATCAAGCAGCTCCTCGTATGTGCCTTCGCCGCCAAGGAAATCCCAAAATTCCTCGGCAACCATAATTTCATGCTTAAGGTCAAACAAGCCCTTCATCGTCCAGCGTTCGTACGGTTTCGGTGCGTATGGATTATAGGGGAAGGCGATTAGCGAATGAACTTCATGCTTATCATCGTTTGACAAGGCAATCGCAACCCATTCTAACAGGGTACGCTTGAATCCTTGAAATTCGCCTTTATTCGGTTTTGGCGATTTAATATCGAATAACCACTTCGCACCGTTATTATCCTCAAGATATAAATCAACCTTTGTGGGCTTAACGCTGTGCGTCGTACCAGACAGAGATTCTCTGATAGCCTCTATTTCGGCAAGTTTATTCGGATCGCTATTACCTGCCCGAAGCGAATCAAGAATTTCAGAAATAGCACGTTGATTGTTATCGTAAATCGTGTTTCCGATTATATGTTGTGTAGAAGCCTTTGCGAAGCGTTCACTCGCAAGAGCTTGTGCCACAGGCTCGAATATGGAAGTACCAAATGAAGTATTAAGCGAATGTATAAAAGAGAAAAGAGCCATTCTGTCCTTGCCGATGAGCCGATAATGAAACGGCATTTCCTTGCTTTCGGGGGTGTAATTAGCAAGCTTATTCCTCAAGCAAGTTGTAATTGTCTGTTCAACCTTCTTTTGCAGTGTCAAGTTCATATTATTTTGCCTCCCGTAAATGAAAAATAGTTTCAGAATATGCAGTCTTGTCTTTTTCCGAGCGATTAAGTACAGGGCGTCGGAATGTGTTTACAATCTGCATACCGGCATTTTCCGCGATAGTTGGATATAGATTGTGCTTATCATTTGCTACAAGGAAAACGTTATAATCCTCTATGAAGAAACGCTTGCAGTTAAGCAGGACTTGCGAAATACCTTCCGCATAGCTTCGTTGAGCTTCTTTGCCTTTACCCTTAAATAGCGGACCTATTTCACTGCCATCACGCCGCTCAAAACCAAATAAATCATAGGCATATGCGTGCTGCTCGTGATAATCAATCATTCCAACATACGGTGGAGATGAAAAGATACCGGCGATTTTTTTCTTTTCAGCAATCGATGCAAAAGATGGATTGCGTTTTTTAAGTTCGCCAATTATGTCAATATTTCGACTGTCACCAACTAAACAGCTTTGATAGGTCGCAGTTCGTTTTGAATCAAAGTTATTAAGCCGTACAATAGTATCTTTGCAATAACTTTCCCACCACTTAACAATTGAAAACAAAGGCTTGCACATCTTCCCGTGTTTTGTGCAGTAGTAGGTAGTAGTTACAGGGTCAATCAGCGTAGCAAGGTCTGAATGTGTTGTAGCACGGCAGCTCCGCATTGTGCGGCTTAGAATTATGGTCAGTATCTTCTTCGTTTGCGGATTTTTTACTTCCTTAAGCCGCTCAAAAGTAAAGTCAATTTCATCTCGTACCTGTTGTAAGAACCATTTTTCAAGGAAGTTTGAATCCTGCTTTTGCCGAAGTTTGACATCATATTCCTTCACAAGCGAATTGTATATCGGCAGGAATCTTTCTTCCATCTCCCGTGAATATTCACGCTCGTTAATCTCGCCTTGCCGCAAACGATATTTATAATCTGGGACAGGGAAATACTCAGAATTAAATTTATTCAATTCAATGAGTAAACGTTCTTCAAACTCTGCTATTTTAGTTTTTGAAACAAAATCCCTCAAAGCTTGTGAAATGCGTTGTATTTCTAAATTGATTTCGTTAATATCATATTTTGAAACCTTGCAGTTCGCAATTAGAGCATTAAACGCAGAAATATCAATTCCGATGGCGTTCATACCGCATTCGTTCGCTTGTACCATCGTTGTACCGCTGCCGGAAAACGGGTCAAGAATGGTATCCCCTTGATGAAAATAAACGTCACGCTTAAAACTATCGGTATGGTCATCAATAAAGTATTCAACCAGCTGAGGAATGAATTTCCCTTTGTACGGATGCAGTCTATGTACGTGCTTGGTAGACTCCGATTCCTTTACTTGAGAAAACGAAAGCGTCCAGTTTATATCATCGCCGAGACGTGCTTTGTAGTTCAGTTCGCGAACGCCATCGTATGAATTATAATAGTTTTCTAAATCTTCGACAGCAACAAAAGTGCCTCCGTTATTTGAAAGCTTGCGAACTCGCCCGTATTGGATAAGGTAAGCGATATTTGATGCAGTAACATTACGCCCGACACGTGCCGTTGCCCACGCCGAAGCCTCAGGCACCGACAATAATTCATTATACATATGTTCCTCGATTAGCGGAGAATGGGTTTTCTGCCGCTTGATTTTTTTATTTTAAAACTAAACTTTTATTAGGTCATCTGCACTGACATTATATCCTGCAGCTTTTAATTCCTGTACTATCTCATTTTTCCATGCACCATTCGGATTATCGTATGGCTCATACAAAACTCCGGATATATCTGATGGTATGTCAACTTCTTTTGAGGTATCATAAAGAGCGACAACTCTGTCTCGTCCGAGTTTTGCTACGAAATAACCTAACTCCAGTATGACGTTTTGTCTTGCTCGGAATTTGCCGTCCTTCATTTCATCGTCAGCCGACAAGAGAACTATGGCAAATCCCACGTCTTCCGACAGTTGCTCAAATTTTTCGATTATAGTTCTGCCTTTGTTCGGTTGTTCATGTAAAATTATCGGAGTTAGCTTTAACGACGTTATGACGTCCTTTACGGCGAATTTCATGGTATCATCGTGACCATGAACAATGAAAATTTTTTTTTGGATACGATTGTTTGAAGTCGGAATAATATTATCTGAATTAGAACGCTCATATTCGGGTTCCATTTCGAAATATGTTCTTGCGGAATTGTTTATCACTATATCATATGGAACATTAGCTGACCATTGTGTTATAATAAGCCCCTTTTGTTTTAGTTCACCTAAAATTGAACGCAATTCTAATTTCTTATCGTTTTGATTATTATTATCATATTGTTTAAATCGTTGTCGTAACATTTCAACAGCTTTATTGGATGAATCGCATTCGAGGATTTCTTTTAAAAGTTGTCTTGAATTCGACGGTAATTTTTCAAACATATTACTCTTCCTCCGTGCCGTTTATAGCATTCGCATACTGTTCAGGGTTATCCTTGTATTGTCTCGGTGTCGGGAAATTTTTGAGAAATTCATAATACTGCATTTCTGTTTGAGTATTATTCTCAACAGCAATCTTAAATTCAGCATCCCGCTCTTTAAAATTCTCGAAAATCTCTTGCGCTGTTGTGTCTTCCGGGTTGCTACGAAGTCGATTTTGCCAAGTGGTGAAAATTCTATGTCTTCGTTTCTTTGCTTTGATTTCGGTATCGCTCTGTCCGTAAAAGCGAGTCATTTGCGGGTCATTACAATTGAAACTTAAATTTTGCGGAGCGGGGTAATCACAATAAATTGCAGTGGAACGTCCTTTTAAAACGAAATATCGACCGCAATTTTGACACTTCTTTATTTTAATTGATTCATCGCTGTAAGAGCGATATGCTTTTCCTGTTTCATAAAAATCGTAATACAATAAGTGTTTTATACTTTCAAATACATAAGCCAATCTTGAATTTTCATGGACTTTTTTATAAGCTACTGTAAAACCACAATTCAAATTCTTAATGTTATTTGTTAGGAGATTTTCAATTGTATTCATATTGTCAGGGGTTCTGTCGTAACATATTTCTTTATATTTGGCAACACAATCCGAGGCAAGGAGTGAAGCATCAATAATCTCATCAAGAACCATTTTTCCATTGGCTTTCAGGAACCCGACCAAAATTTCTGCAGTTGTGTGTCGGCATATATCATTAAGGTCGTTAAGTATTTGATTAAACGGAAGCCCATTATACTCTTTTTTCAACCATCCCCTTGATTTTAAAGTTGCTAAATCACACGCAAATTCAAATAAGGATAAGTTTAAAACACCTTTATCTTTAAGATTAACAAAGTGTAGTTCATTATTTTCACTAAAAACATAAATTTTAAAATTTATTTTAAAAACCCCTTGACAATAGAATTATTTGGTGATATAATATGTACGTGCTATAAATACTTTTTATGAGTACATTTAGAAGCGGTTGGCAAATTCTTTTTAATACTAAAAAGATTATAGCACAAATTATCTTTTTTGTCAATCGAAAAAATACTTATGGAGGAAAAATTTATGAATGAAACCAAAACTCACCCTCGAATGGGGACAATACGCGAGGCTTCGCAGACTTTCGGGCTTTCCGAGTATTACATCAGGCAGCTTGCCCTCCGGGGTACGGTTCGGGCGGTACGTGCCGGGAAGACGAAAATCTTCATCAATATGGGAAGCCTCTCCGATTATCTGGAAAACTCGGTGCTTTATGATGAGACGGATTCATGCTATCTTGAAAACATGATAGGGAGTATAGGGAGAGGATAGCGAGCATAGAATTTTCATATGAAAATTTCGAAATACCACTTTTAGGCGGTAGTTTCAAAGGGGACTTTGACCATGAAAAAGACGAATACGAAGAAACGTTTTTGCATTGATTTCGAGCAGAGCGATTGGGATAATATTGTAAAACGAGCTAAAACAGCGAGGATGAAACCGACCGCTTTTATCCGCCGCTCTGCTCTGACGAATGAGATTAATGTTTACGAGCCGAAGGACATTAACCACCTTATCCGTGAGATTCACTCCATCGGCGTGAACATTAACCAGATTGTACACCTTTGTAACACCGTTCACACCGTTTCGCAGGACGACATTGACTTCTTAAAAATGAAAATGCACCATATAGACGTGAGTATCGCCGTGAACAGCAAGCCGTGGGAGAAAAGGCAATGCCGTACATAAAGCAGATTTCGATTCACAAATCGCCGAAGCACTTTTTGCGGTACATTCTTCGCGGCGATAAAAACAGCGATATGAAGTACGCAAGCGGTGTTAGCATCACGGCAGATTTGGACTATGCCTATGACGAGTTTAGGGACATCTATGAGGCGTTTTCCGGCAAGCGGTTTCATGACGAGAGTAAACATACAGGCAATGAGCGGGTGCGGTTACACCACTATATTCAGAGTTTCGACCCTAAGGACAATATCACGCCGGAGACAGCACACGACATCGGGCGTGAATGGGCGTGGGAGAACTTCGGCGGTGAGCGGCAGGTTATCATCTCAACTCACATCGACAAGGGGCATATCCACAACCATTTCGCGGTTGCCCCCTATGACTTGAACGGCAAGTGCTGGTACAGCAACCGCTCAACACTCCGCACACTCCGAAACTCTTCTGACGAAATCTACAACGCCTGGCAAAATCAGCAGACAGCCCTTAAATCCCCGGTTGCTCCCGCCCCTTTTGTTTCCAGTACTCTTAACTACGGCAATACTTGGGTAGTTGATACGACTATCAATGGCTTACTGATCGGTGGCTTAAGTCAGTATAACTAATCGTCGTATAACGAACCATGGAATTTGACATAAAAAATCCCGCTTCGGCAGACTGCCTCAGCGGGATTTACTCATCTCTGAACATTTCACTTCCACCTTTCAGAACGCTGTTGTTCTTGCGGGTAAAACTAAAATTTTCAGTTATGATTTTTTGCCACGTTTTTTAGAGATGACTATGATTGCGCTCACGATCACAGCCGTACTCACTAAAGCGATGGGCAAAATAACACCAAGATTTAATTTGTTTTCTTCTTCGGCGGTTTCCGGAGCTAAAGTTTCGCCGGTCGTAGTTGCTGGAATTGTCGTGGTCACAGCTTCGGTACTTGTCAATAGGGCGGTACTGGTCGCCGTGGTTGTGGTCACCTCGCTACTACTAACGCTTATTTCGCTTTCTACCTGTTCTAATGTCGTCGCTTCTTCGCCGATTACGGCGGTGGTTTCGGGAGCGGTTGTTGTCGCTTCGGTTGTCGTTGCCGTTGTGGTAGTTGTAGCTGATGTTGTCGTTACCGGGGCTTGAGTTGTTGTCACTACAGTAGTCGTGGTCACGGCGGTAGTTTCAGCCGAAGCTGGGGGCGTTGTCGCCCCATATGCACTAACTTAACTGCAAATTTCGACCGATTCTACTTTCGACTTGAAGATGTGTAGAAACTGAATCGAAATTAGCGAGCAAGAATTCAAGTGAGAATAATCCCGTTTG